>CAYIHV010000122.1:0-1523 GCA_964363315.1 uncultured Candidatus Saccharibacteria bacterium | reverse complement strand
AGCATCGGGATATACAGCGAGCACTTGTTTCTCAAAAAGGTCGGCGCGTTCAGTAGGTACCGCGCCATAAAAAACAATTTCGCTTGAAAAATTTGAGCACGCAAGCTCGAGCATAAAATAATTTTTAACATCAAGCCACCCTTGCGACGGTTCTTCAATAGAAAGCATCCCCGCGTAAAATTGCTCCATTCCCGTAACAAGGTCAGTGAAATTTCGCTTTTCGCCATTTGGGTTGATGGGGGGCAAGGTCACTTCGTAAAGACGCATGCGGAGCGCGCGAAAAAGCACCCGTTCTTTTGATATAGAGCTAGCAAAACTTCCCCCCGCGAGAAACTGCACCAAAAAGCGATGAAAATCGTCCTCAATATGAGGGTTGTTGAGTTTTTCCAATAGAGCAAGTGTATTTTTAATACCTCGCTCCATCATTATGCGTACAAGCTCATCTATTGTCCCTTCGTGATTATGCTCTTTCCCTATGCCAAAGAGCTTTTCTTCTATTTCGCGCGCATTTATTTGATAATCTGGGGCAAGTATTTTTTCAGCAGGTTCTGCTTTGTAATCGGAAACTTTTTCTTGCGTAATTTTAGCCCTCTCTAAAACCTGCCCTTGTTCGAGGGATTCTTTTTCCTTTTTCTCAATTTGCCCGCGCAAATACGCAATTTCCTCGTGGGGACTTGCAAATTTCTCCCCACGAGGAAACGCTTCCTTCTCATTATTTTCTTGTGATCCAAATAGTGCCATCACTTATGAGTATATCATAAATAGAAAAGGCCTATTCAGTAAATAAATTACTTTTCGGCCTTTATGCTGCTGGTGGGCCCTTGCCCCCATCATCTTCTCCCGATTTCGTCATATCGGGTTTATATTTTACCCCCGTCAGGTGGGTGATTCTATTTAAAATCCCCGCCAGAGTTGCCTTTTCTTTTTTTCCTCCTCCTTTTTTATTTTTTCATCCTTTTTTGCTCCAAAATCAATTATATTCGCCATGTTCATGTCCTCCTCCTCCTCGTATACTACCTTAATTAAAGCAGTTGAGAAGGGTCAAGTTAAAGGAATGGTGGATAACTTGCTTTTACAACAAGATTAAAGGAGTACAATATAAGATAGGCGACAAAAAACCTTTAACCTTTTAATAATAGGGGAGGTTTTATGGAGAATATTGTTGATTTTGTTGGAATATGTATGATGGGAAGCGTGAAAGAGCCCTGCCCTAACAAAAATGACGGTGGGGGTATTGTAAAAAGCGAAGACATCCATATGTGTTCCACTTGTGATAAGTTTAGAAAGAAGGGCAAAGCTGGTTCTTCTCGAAAAACTTTATAGCCCGCTTTCTCTCTGAGAAAGCGGGCTTCTTTTTTTAGAAAAAGATGATATACTCCAAAAAAATAGTATGACTGCCGTAAACACAAAAGAGATCTTGGGGTTATTGAAAACGGAACAACCTTCATTTGTGGATACCCGCGGAGACGAGAGCGCTTCTTTTTTTGAAAGCATCTCTGCGGGACTTTCGGCAAACGGCGGAC
>CAYIHV010000121.1:0-1572 GCA_964363315.1 uncultured Candidatus Saccharibacteria bacterium | reverse complement strand
AAAAGTCAGTGTTTGTTACGCCGTATCCATGTACCAAAGAAATCGATTTTGTGGGTAAATATTTTGAAGTGCGAAAACATATTTATATTGTAACGGCGCGCGATATTGAGGGAGTAACGCCGCTAAAGAAATTCTTTAAACTCCACCAGTAATCCAGAATCCAGAAAATTCATTTGTAGTGTTCTCTTAACGCCTATTTGGTACTATAGTACCAAATAGGCGTTAAGAGAACGGAATTGTGAGTTTTGGAACAGAGAAGTTTTAATGTTAAGTAAAATAATTGTAGTGGAAGAAGAAGATAGGCAGGGTATTATTATTTCCCGACATGCTTTATGTTTTATTAAAGAACGATAAAGGAAGAAGGAATTTCCGTCTTACTTACCGCTGTATTCTATATTCTCAATATCTTCTCCTTTGAGTATTCGGTCAACCATTTCAATTTCTCCTAAGATCCCATCTATTAGGTCGTAGTTTTTTGCTTCTTCATAAGAGACCCACGCATAATCAACGCTATCTTTGTCAAGCTTAATTTCTCCTGATTTATATTTACAATAAAAACTCAAAATAATCCTTGGGATACCGTCAGGGCCGATAAATGTTATATCAAGGAGATATTTTGCTTTACCAACTTCCAGACTACATTCTTCTTTTATTTCTCTTTGTAAAGATTTCTCAATAGCAAAATACCAGAGACCTTCTTTGTTTTTCGGAGTATCAATATAGTCATCCACCTCAAGCCCTCCGCCCGGCACGGTCCATTTGTTCGGGAAAGCTTTTTTGTTGGGACTTCGTTTTAATATCAAAAACTTATCATCCTTGTAGATGATCGCTGTTGAAGTAACCCTGTGCAATTCTTTGTTTACTGTTTCCATAGGTTTAAAGTTTTTTTGCGCGATAATTTTCAGGCGCTTCCGCGAGATATTTTTCAAGCTCTTCACGGAGGAGGAGCCCTTCTTGAGCGCCTATCTTTTGTACTACCGACATTGAGTTTATGGGCGCCCAAGTAATGGCTTCTTTAGGCGTTTTGCCGAGAGCGAGAGCGGATACAAAGGTTGAAGCAAAAGAGTCTCCTGCGCCCGTGCGGTCATAAGGTGGCGCCGGATCTGGGTAGACTGGCATATACCACACATCGGTGCCGTCAAAAACATACGCTCCTTTTGGTCCATCAGTGATGACGGCGATCTTTGGCCCAAGCGTCGTCATCATTTTTGCAAGAAACTTTCCCTCTGGCTCTTCTGTTTTTAAAATAATGCGCGCTTCTTCCACATTGCAAAAGAAAACTTCTGTGTGCGCGTAGAGGTCTTTTAATGTTTCCACGCCAAGTTTTATCTGAAATGTTCCCGGCTGAAATGCGAGTTTCGTTTCAGGATGTTCGGCGAGATACTTGGCGATATCGTGGTGAAAGGGGAGTGATTTATCGTTCAAAGAAGAAAGGTAGAGCCATCGCGGTCCCGGAGTGCCGAGAGGAAGGGTGTAAGGGAAATCTTCGTGCTTAATGAGAATCGTTCGCTCATCGCCAAACCAAAGAACATAATGATAGTTGGTCTTCATCCCTTCATAGACTTTCATATA
>CAYIHV010000120.1:0-1677 GCA_964363315.1 uncultured Candidatus Saccharibacteria bacterium | reverse complement strand
TTATCACACAAGGTTTTGAAGCTTTGACTGGGAAAGACGGCAAATGGATACAAGCCCGCACAAAAGGCCCTGGTCATGGCTCGGTGAGTCGTGCGTTTTACGCACGAACATCTTTTGTAAAAAAGATTTTTGAAATAGCAAGTTAATTAAATATGAAACTGCTTTCACTTACAATTAAAAACTTCCGTAGCATTGAGGACGAAACTTTTGCTATTGCGGAGGTTGATGGAACTCATACTTTTACACTCATTGGTATCAATGAATCTGGTAAAAGTAGTTTTTTGAAAGCAGTTTCGCTGGTGGATAATGATGATGAAAAAGTCATTTTTCCCAAGGATTATTTCGAGGAAGCCGAGCCAATAAGTATTACTCTCGATTATCAATTAGAAACACAGGAAGAAAAAGATTTTAAAAACTCACTTTCAGAAAAGGGTTTTGAGAAAGATGTTATTTCAAAAATAAAGATTGAAAAAATAGCCATTTGTGCGACTTTTGACCCAGCAGCAAATGCGCCAAAAAAAGTTTTTGATCGGATTGTCTTTCAGAAAAATATTTTTGAAGAGTATACATTGCAGGGAGATAAACCAGTAAAGAAAGACCCACAACAAACGCAGGAAGATTTTGACCTTGAAAAATACTTTGAAGCTCATTTGCCGAAATATTTTTGGAAAATTGCTCATCGTATTGTTTTTTGGAAATCAGATAGCAAACACCTAATTAATGAACAAATAAATCTGGACGCATTTGCCGCCGACGCAGAAAATACATCAATTCCGTTGATAAATTGTTTTGAGTTGGCTGGTGTTAGTAAAGACGACATTCCGGCACAAGTAGCAAAACTTAAAACCGATTCTGCTGAAATCAATAATCTGCAAGAAAAACTCGGCGATAAAGTAACGGCACATATTAAAAAGGTGTGGCCAAAGCATCCTATAAAAATCAAATTTCAAATAAACAACACCTTTTTATCATTTCTTGTCGAGGATGAAAAAGTTAAATATAAATCAAAAACAACGGAACAAAGGAGCGACGGATTTCGCCAGTTTATTTCCTTTTTATTGACTATATCAGCAGAGAGTGCGACAAATCAGCTTTCTAATTCGTTATTATTGCTTGATGAACCAGAAACCCACTTACACCCACAAGCACAGGAATACTTAAAAGACGAGTTGATTAAGATAACGAGAAATGACGAGAACAACATCGTTTTCTTTGCTACGCACTCAAATTATATGATTGATAAAGATCATATTGAAAGATGTTTTAGGGTTTCCAAACAATCAAACAGGAAAACGAAGTTGGAAAAAATCGAACTCGGGAAGACATCGTATTCAGAAGTGAATTACGAAGTTTTTGGCATACCCTCATCCGATTATCATAATGAATTGTATGGTTATTTAGAGGATGTAGATAAAACAAAATTGGACGGTTTACCAAAAACTAAAAAATGGAAAAATAAAAAGACGGGAGCGACAGAAAATGTATCTTTGGCAACATATATTAGACATTCTATTCATCATCCGGAGAACACCCAAAACACAAAATTTACGCCCGAAGAACTTCAAGAGTCAATTGAAAAATTGAGAGAGTTGAAATATGGTAAAAAGTAGTATAATAATCTTATGAAACTAGGTATTATCTTACAATCAAATAAACCCGAGCATGTGTGGAATACAT
>CAYIHV010000119.1:0-1688 GCA_964363315.1 uncultured Candidatus Saccharibacteria bacterium | reverse complement strand
AAGAAATGAAGAAGTTTAAAAGGAAATATTTTATTCGAAACAATGAAAGGCTGATTATGTATGTCGGAAGACTTGATTACAAAAACAATCCATATAAAAATACAAAAGAACTGTTAAAAGTTCATGACTATGTTAAGGAAAAATACGGAAGTTCCATTAAGATTTTTGCACTGGGGATTCCGGAAAATAATATTGAAAAACGTTTTTTTAAACGAGGTTTGAATATCATTCCAAATGCTCCTACGGAAGACCTTATTTCCGCACTTCGTCTAAGTTATATGTATATTTCACCGTCGAAATGGGAGGGGTTTAATCTTCCACTAGTAGAAGCTCAAAGTGTTGGTACACCGGTTGTATGCTATAAAGTTGCCGCGCACCCGGAGGTTGTCAAAGATGGGAAAACTGGGTTTTTAGCTCGTTCTGAAAGACAAATGATGGACAATATTAAATACTTACTCAACAATCCAAAGATACGAAAAAAAATGTCGGATGAATGTCTCATCTTTGCCAAGACTTTTTCGTGGGAAAAAAATGTAGAAATTCTGGAATCTGCATTACAAGATCATACTCAAACATCAAAGAGTAATGCGGAAAATGATTTTCATAGAAATGGCGATGTATGAAGACTTTAGTCTCGATTATTATTGTCAATTACAATGGGAAAAAATTCTTAGATAATCTTTTTTTCTCCATAAAGAAACAAACATATCAAAATATTGAGATTGTATTTATTGATAACAACTCAATTGATGGTAGTGTTAGCTATTTGAATAATCATGTACTAGAAAAATACTCGACTCTCAAACGTAAGACTAAAATAATTATTCTTCCAAAAAACGTCGGATTTGCTGAAGCAAACAATATAGGGGCAAAAGAAGCGGGGGGAGAGTTTATACTTTTCCTTAATAACGATACGACAATAGATACTGTCGCAATCAATGAGATGGTCAAAATATTGGAAAAGAACTTTCCCTGTGTTGGAGTAGCTCCCAAAATGTACCTTTCGAGATTTTTACCAATGAAAATATTTGACTCTTTTGGTGTATGTATGGATAGTGCAGGCTCTCCATACAATCGAGGCATAGGTTTGGTTGATCTTGGTCAATATGACAAAGAGGAAAACATCTTTGGCACATGTTTTGCCTGTTGTCTTGTGAGGAAAGAGCTGTTCCTTTCTTCGGGTGGCCTGGATAAGGATTACTTCGCGTATTTTGAAGATGTTGACTGGTGTTTTCGTATGCGCAAGATGGGATACTCATTTTTGAGCTGTCCTAAAGCAGTTGTCTACCACTACCATTCGGGGACAAGTTCATCTCAATCATACGCCTGGAAATATTTCCTTATTTTTAGGAATTATTTACGAACCGTTGTTAAAGATTTCGGGAAAAAAAATGCTATAAGAATCGTGCTGATCAGACTTAGGAGCCTATTTCTAGGACTTTTTAGGGAAGATTATGATATAGCGATGAAAATTGCCATGATGAAGGTGCTTCTCAACTTTTTCTTTTTTGATATCTTCATCTATATTCCAAAAAGATTATTTGTCCGCAATACATTCATAGATCAAATTGCAGATGAAAGTTTGTTGTCTTTTTCGCAGTTTGAACCGAGTAGTTTTTTTAATCCTGTAACCTATCAGCCCATGATCTCCATAGAGTCTTTGCGTTTTTCAATATACAGACAAAACT
>CAYIHV010000118.1:939-1719 GCA_964363315.1 uncultured Candidatus Saccharibacteria bacterium | reverse complement strand
ATACGAAGTGAAAGAGAAAAATATTTTTCCAAAGGATCTGAAAAAATTTGACGCGGCTTTTTTTACCGGAACAGCGGTTGAAATAGCGATAATCGGGAGAATTAATAATTTTATTTATAAAAAAGAATCATTGATTGCGGAAAAAATTCAGAAACTTTATTCTGATATTGTTTATGGTAAAATAAAAAAATACGATAAATGGCTTACTTATGTTAAATAATGATAATGATAAAAAACCAATTATCGGAATTATCGGCGGAAATGGCCGTTTTGGTTTTTGGTTTAAAAGTTTTTTTGAAAGCGAGGGCATTAAAACTATGGTGGCTGATAAAAAAACCGAACTTAAACCGGAAGAATTGGCGGCAAAAAGCGATATAATTATTATTTCTGTGCCAGTTTTAAATTCAATAGATGTTATTAGAAAGGTTCATTATTTAAATAAGCTTTTTAAAAACAGCGGCGCGATTGTTGTTTATACTAATCCAAAAGAACACGATAAACAGATGGCGATTATTCAAGCCTTTACTCATTTTATAAATATTATTTTTGCCAGAACGGTTCAATCCAAAAATTTAAAATTGGAAAATATTTATACCACTCCGGTTTTTCGCTTACAAAGCATTTTGGCCGGACGCATCTTTGGGGCGAATGCCGAACTTTATGCTGATATTGAAATGGAAAACCCTTATTTTTTAAAAGTACTTGACGATTTTTTAAAAGAAGCGAATAAGTTTGTTCATTATGTTAAAAGAAAAAATAGAAAAAGTTTTGTTGATGATT
>CAYIHV010000118.1:0-929 GCA_964363315.1 uncultured Candidatus Saccharibacteria bacterium | reverse complement strand
ATGCGAAATTTCATTCCTGTGGCGCAAGCAAAGGCGGTGGAAATAATTTCCTTGATTGATCGTCAGCCGGTTGAAATGAAAATAACTTCAAAACAAATACGTTTCGGAGCGAAAAATAAGAAAGTGGCTTATTTGGGGCCGGAAGGCACTTTTTCGCATAAGGCCATGCTCAATATTTTTTCAAAGAATGCAAAACCTATTAGTTGTTCTACTATTGGCGGAGTTTTTGAGGCGGTAATGGACAACAAGGCGCTGTTGGGGGTTGTTCCCGGAGAAAATTCAACAAAAGGAATAATAGAGGAAACATTGGAAAACCTTATTAAATATCCATTAAAGGTCGTTGGTTCTTATAGATTGCCAATCCATCTTTGCCTTTTTGGAAGAACGATTGATTCTAAAAATATAAAAATAATAAAATCTCATTCACAGCCGATTGCCCAAGCAAAAAATTGGCTTAATAAAAATTTTCCAAATGTTATTTTTGAGATAGAATCAAGTTCGGCAAAGGCTATTCTCTCGACAAAAGATCCGAGCGTCGCTTTTATCGGTAGCGCGGAAGCGGCTAAAAGATACGGTTTGAAAATACTTGATAGAAATATAGAAGACAAAAAAACAAACTTCACTCAATTTTATATAATTTGTAAAAAAGATGTTCCAGAATTTGCAAAATTATTAAAACCATCTAGAACATTATTAATATTGGCTGTATATGATCGTCCGGGGGTTTTGCGCGATATTTTAAATCATTTTGCTGATCAAAAATTAAATTTAACAAAATTACATTCAAAGAAAACAGAAATTGAAGGATGGGATTATTATTTCTTTTTAGAAATTGAGGCCTTGCCTGAAAATGATAAATTAAAGAAGGCAATTAGCGGTATAAAACAATATTGTTCAATTGTCAGAATTTTGGGAATAGTTTAAAATAA
>CAYIHV010000117.1:0-1791 GCA_964363315.1 uncultured Candidatus Saccharibacteria bacterium | reverse complement strand
TATCAATTCTTTCTTTTGCCAGGTAATCCTTTCTTTTGGAATCAAAGCTTGAGAACGGATCGTCTAAAACGACCAACTTATCTTTCAAACTTTTATCTGTTCGAAGACTTGAGATAAAAAATGCCATGGCTAACAATCTCCGATCGCTATCGCTGAGAGTGTTGCCAAAATACGGCTTGTCTATAGGCTCCTCGTCTGACTGAGAATGTTTGTTGGAAATAGGAATTATGTTCCCGTCGATGACAAACTCGTAGTCAACGAAATGCGCGTCCGACCTAGTAAGATTTGAGCGACTATTTAATTTTTGTATTGTGAAATCTGCCTTGAGGGTATCTTTCAGAATCGTGTTGATTTGTTGCTGATTTTTCTCAATTGCATCTTTGGTTGCTTCGTCAATCTCTTTTCGTAATATATCTATTTCAGCCTTCTTTGTTTCAACTGCTTTTGCAGCCTTCTCATATTTCTCTGCAAGAGCTTTACCATCTTTGTTATGATGATATTGAGATAATTCAAGTTGTTTTAATTCGTTTTCTAGATTCTGCTGTTTTTGGGTAGAAAACTCCTGCGTTTTCAGCTCTTCAAAAATTGGATGCAATTTCTTTATTTCTGATACAAAAATTTTAAAGGGGCTATTTTCCGATTCACAATCAATCAAATAATTTAAGTCTTTGAGTTTCTTAGTAACGTCCCCATCAAGAGCCTTTTTGTTTTTTAACAGTACTTTTTTGTCTAAGATGTCTTCACACGTAACCCCAAGCGATACGAATTTTGCCATCTCTGCTTCTGCATCAAATCGTAGAAATGCTTCACCATATTTTTCTATTTCTTGTCGGGTTTCTGTATATGTAACTCCAAAAACTTTTTTAAAATTTTCAATCAATTCGCTAACTGGTGCAAGATTTTGGCCACAGAATACACATGTGTCTGCTTCATCTTTCAAGAGGGTGACACCATCTGCCAGAAAATTCTTTGAAGCATGTTCGTCTTTCCAGTGATTGCGGACATGCTCATCGATATTCTTTTCGGCGGATGTGTCTAAAGTTTTCTGCATTGCAGCAGAAAAATTATCAAACGTGCTTACAAGAGGAGAGGTCGAAATTAACTGCTTGAGTGCAGCAATATTTTTTAGTCTTTGTATTTCTTCCTTTTTCCTTTCAATCTCTTTTTCAACATTTGCAACTTCTGCGGCTTTTAGAAAAGAATCAAACGTACCTAAATTATATTTTGTGTACTCTGTTTTTATTTGATCACGTTTTTTTTCTAGCGCATCTTGTTCATCACGTAGCTCCTTTAACTTTGAGACTTTTTGCCCCACATTTTCACCAACAAAGATTCCGTGCAAAGATGATTTGTGTTTGTGGTCTATTTCATCACCCACAAAAACAGAGTTATGGATAAAATTATTATCAAATATAACTATATTGGGCTTACTCCAGCTTCCGTTCGCAAGCGTTAAATGTTGATTATTATCATCCAAAATATCGATGACAATAGCGCTTGTGTGTTTGAAACTTTTCTTTCCATTTAAATATCTTTGATCTGAATTTTTGAGTGACCTAAAGATTGTAGTGAGAGTACTCTTGCCGTATGTATTGAAACCAAAAACGATGGTGTGCTTCAAAAACTTCAAGTCGTCATTGCCGTTGCTAGAAAAATTTTTAAATCGGCCGAGTCCTTCAATTTTTAAGATTTTGCTAATCATAACTTTACTTTCCAGACTTCGTGCGGTTATCTAGTTTGCACAACATCTGACAATTTTGTGCAGTCGTTTTTCCGCCCTCGTGCCAAGGG
>CAYIHV010000116.1:0-1825 GCA_964363315.1 uncultured Candidatus Saccharibacteria bacterium | reverse complement strand
ATTTGGTTTTTAGAAATTCGGATATTTTGAGGGGTTAGATCCCAGTTAGTGAGGAATCCGCTGTACTGTTCTATCGTCTGAATGTGTTTCGTGAGAAAGAGAAGGGTCTGATTGAGCGTGCCCCGAAGCGTTGCATCATCAGGCACTGCTGAAGATATGGCTGATATCTGCGCGCGACATTTTTTTAGATAATCGTCTGTACGCATTTCTCCGAACGTGCGACGGACAACGCGCGTATGTCCGTATGTTGTTGCGTGGGCGTGTTCTTGCTCCTTGAGCATAGAAAGTGCGAGGGTAAATTGTTCAGAAATAGGGCGTTCCACAAATGAACATTCTTGCTCAATGAATTCGCTTACCATGATTGCCATATCATGCTCTTTTATAAAAAGCAGTTCGCGAGGGGAGTGAAAGATTTTGTATGCGAATGCCATGTTGGTTAGCGTCTCACGACAAACACGCTCGTGTTGTATTTCTGCAATACCATCTTTGTTGCTACTAATCTTTATCGCAACTCGAGTTCCGTCAGAATTCTTTTTTCCTAAAAGAAGTAACTTTTTAGCACCCCCTATGGGGCGGGTAAGATAGCGCTCACCCGTCGTATGGGGCTGGGTTGCATCAAGCGAGAATCCATATTTTGTGAGTATGGGTACAGCACGCGCTGTTTCTTCAGTACAATATTGTTCCCATTTTTGTTTTTCTGTAAGGATTGTGTTCATCGTATTTATGCGTTGAGCTTGTGGATCGCCTCTAGGTGTTTGGTCCATGAATCCTCATACTCCAAAAGTTCACGCTCTGGACGCGGACTGAATGAAAGTATCTCTGGTTTTTCGTGTGGTATTTCTGTTACGACCACACATGCACGTCGTATGATTGCTTGATTAATCATGCGATACATGCGACTCTTCTGAGCCTGTTTGGTTACATTTTTGTCTGTTGAAAATAGAATGAAAGGAGTCCTCGTAATCATTGTTGTAATGAGGGCTGGTAGTTCTACTGAAGCGCCGTTTTGTATGTAGAGTATGTCAGCTTTCTGTGATGCTCTCCAAAGATTCAACGTAAAATGAGCGATTCGTATGAAAAGAGGCTTGTTCTTGTCGACGGCGATAATGGCAACCCCAGGTATTTGTTCGGGGAGCTTACCATATGTTACGATGGTCACTTGATGGTGTTTTTCTTGACCCAGACGTTTCGCAAGCTCCTTGCAGTAAAGGGCTGTTGGTTCAGTGTCTGGAGGGTAGAGTGGTGTGGCGAGGACGATTTTCATATTTGCTTAGTCTAGCATAACACTCCGTGCGTTTCTATTTTGAAGGATGTTGGAAATCCGATGCTCCCGTCAATTGACTTCAATTTGAAAGAGCGGTATAGTAATTTACATAATGAGCAAGAGAATACTTATTTTCTCTCTCGTGTACTATCCAGACGTTGTCGGCGGGGCGGAGGTTGCGATAAGAGAAATCACCGACCGCATCTCTCCAAAGGATATTGTTTTCGATATGGTGACCCTGCGTTTCGATTCTGCGCTTCCAAAGTTTGAAAAAATAGGAAACGTGAATGTGTACCGCATTGGGTTTACGCAAGCGAAGCCCGCAATCTCTGACCTCGTGCGATTTCCCCTCACGCTCAATAAATATTTCTTCCCATTTCTTGGTTTTTTAAAAGCACGTTCTCTTCACAAGAAAAATCACTATGACGACACGTGGGCAATGATGGCGAATTATGCTGGTTTTGCGGCACTCTTTTTCAAGATGCGATTTCCGAACGTGGGGTACCTCCTTACGCTTCAAGAGGGAGACCCAATAGAATATATCAAGCACCGCGTGCGGTT
>CAYIHV010000115.1:0-1846 GCA_964363315.1 uncultured Candidatus Saccharibacteria bacterium | reverse complement strand
GCTTACTCACCCTTGAAGCGACACCCCGAGCAAAGAGTTTCGTAATTCAAAGTATTATAGCAAAAAATCCGCACATATGCGGATTTTTGTTGATTAATACTATCAATTGTTTAACGCCTGTTGTCTTAGATTATTTCTCTTCAATTATCACTTCCTCTTCTTCTTTCTTTCCTTTCTTTTCCACTTCAATCTGAGAGATATCTACAGGGGCAATCTCTTCAATCTTTTCTTCTTTAGCGACAGCGACAGTGGCGACGACATCATCTCTATGAGTCATCAAAGTCACCCCTTTCCCAAAGACGATATCCCCTGCAACAATGCGAGAATCAATCATAGCGAGCGAGGAAATATCTACAACTGCTTTATGGGGAAGGTTTTCAGGGAGCGCTTTGATCTTTACCTCATGCAAAACCTTAATGAGAATACCGCCAAGACTTTTAACCGCCTCTGAAGACCCAACAAACTCAATAGGGATATCAACTTCAACTTCATGACCTTTTTCAATAATATAGAAATCAACATGAGTGGGAATGCCACGGATTGGGTCTATTTGCACTTCTTGAATAAGGGCGTTCACTTTGCCTTTTGGCGTCTCAAGAACAACGACAGATGATTCTCCGGCCTCTTTCCATACTTTATTAAAATCAACCAATGGAAAGACACAGGGGGTTGATTTCTCTTTGTGTCCATAATAGATGCCGGGAATAAAGCCCTGTTTCCTTATATCTTTGAGTTTTGCCTTTGGCACACGAATTTCTCCTTTGAGGGTAAACATAGGGTGTAGTATACGGATTATGGAGAAAAATGCAAATTTTTTTTGATCAAAACCTCCCCGCCACATAAGGTAACCCTATGTGAACTAAAAATTAGTAAAGATTGCTATGGGTATCTATGTCGACGATGCGTACCGTGTCCTCGTTATACTGTTCGTAAAGAAGGCGGTAATCCCCTGTAATATTAATACTTCGGTAGTGTTTCTTTTCACCATGAAGTTGGTGATTATTGAGGACCGTCGCAAAAGGATCTTCGATAAAAACAACGAGTTTCACTGCGAGTGCTTTTTGAATTACTACGGGAAGTTTCGAGACTTTCTTTTCAAACTTCTTACCTGGTATTATTTTCATACGGAAAGCTTCAAATGCTTAAGGAGGTCATCTGCATTCGTAAATACTTTTTGATTCTTTACACCTGCATCCATCTCGGTGCTAATAGAGAGAAGTTCTTTAAGTTTTTTATCTGAAAGTTGGGGTTCAATAGAAAGGATTATCCTACGGTCTCGCACAAACTGACGGAGATATGCGTTTATTACCGTAGTCAAAGGAACACCAAGCTCCTTTGCAGTGCGAGATGCTTCATCCTTAAGAACTTTATCTGTTTTTAAAAGTAATGTCGTATTCATATACTAAAGTATATATAATGGTATACTTTTGTCAAATATTTAGAATCCATCCACTATCTCGCGGTACCCTATCCAGAAACCCTTATTTTTAACAGCAAAACTTCGTCTCGCACTCAACATAATTCATTATGTTTCGTACTCCGACTTGTTTTTCGCCAAAAAATAAGGGTTCTGGATAGGGGGAAGATGGTGGATGGGTTCTTACTTCATGCTAAACAACTTCAATCTCTTCTCTATGACCGCTTGCATCGCCTCAACCCCAGTTTTGGTAAATTTATACGGCGCCGTTTCGTCGGGATTTTCATTGAGAAATTTCTTGAGCGCGTGATGGTATGCTACGCGAATCTCGGTATTAATATGCACAATACCGATGCCCGCTTTGATTGCATTCTGAAAATCCTCATCACTTGTCCCTGATCCGCCGTGAAGCACGAGAGGTACCCCTGC
>CAYIHV010000114.1:0-1847 GCA_964363315.1 uncultured Candidatus Saccharibacteria bacterium | reverse complement strand
ATGTGGGAGTTATGATGGATGGACAATGTCTTGTGCGGAAAACGGCACGGTTGGATTTTTTGATACTACCAATAATGATCTCCTCATAACAACCTCGTGGCGTTTTCAAAAAGTGATGGCCCATTTAATTTTAATACCATAACTATCACTGACGGCGCAGGTGTGTCTGTGGAAGATGGCGCAATCATTACGGCGAACAATATTCTCGTCGACAAAGGGGCTTCCGTGGTCATTTCGGGTAGTTCATCGCTTTCTGTCCCTTCATTTACTCTTGATGGAGGGTCTACCGTAACGATGTCGGGGAATGAAACACTGAGTATCACTACGCTTGCCATAAAAGGAAATTCAAAAATTACCGTTCATCAGGGGGAAATTCTTGCCATATCCGTTGACAATCTTTCGATTGACACTGGTTCATCTATTTCTGCTGATGAAAAAGGGTATGGCTACGGCGCTGGTCCTGGCGCTCCATCATCAGACTGGCAAAATGGAACATACAGTGCGGGAGCAAGTTACGGAGGGATTGGCGTCGGGAACACTGCAACTTCAACATACGGTTCCACGACGGAGCCGATAGATTTTGGAAGTGGAGGGAATGGGCATAATCCCCACGGAGGTGGAGCCATTCGCATTATGGTTGCGGATAATTTCATACACAACGGAAGTATTACCGCAAATGGAAGCAATACTTCAAGCGGTGGCAGTATTTTTGTAACGACAAACAAAATAGAAGGGGCTGGTAGCTTTACTGCAAATGGTGGTCCGCCTTACTTCCCAAATATTCTCTTTTACCCAGGAGGTGGCGGCAGAATTGCTATTTATTATCAATCATCTGCATTCATAGGGCAAACAATTGTTTTAGGAGGAGGATGTATCGGGTGTGATGGAGGGGTTGGGGGTGATGGAACCGTGACAATGGAACAGATAGGTGGAAATGTTACAAATTCAACCGTAAGCACCACAACTTCTGATACTATCGCGCCCATAATCACTTCGATGTCGTTTTCCACAAGCACTGGGTATGCGAAAATTGGTGATATCATAACTCTTAAAATTTCAGCCGACGAAGCGGGATATTCTCTTGGTACAACAACCGTCAATGGTGTTGCCGTGGCAGATTTTGCTGATCTGGCGACAGGTGCATATACGGCGACCTATACCATAGGTTCTGGAGACAGTGACCGTGATTCAGGAACTATTCCCGCAAGTATTATTCTTATTGATAGTGTGGGGAATGAGAGCATTCCGTTCACGAGCGTAGATGCAAACACACTTAAACTTGACGCTCATATCCCAGTCCTTCTTTCCGCTCAAGTAACATCGACGACAACCATTGATGTTCTCTTTTCAGAAGACCTTAACGGAACGACGGTAACGAATAAAGACTTTTCAATAACAGGTTATACTCTTGCTTCGCCCGATGCTTTTGAGGTAAGTTCTGGACTCGTGCGTCTTACGGTGGATGCGAATGTTCCTTTTGGAACAGGGGAGACACCGGAGGTTATTTATAATACCACCGACTCAAACGGGGTAAAGGATCTCGCTGGGAATGTCGCTTTGGCAGGTTCTATTTTAGCAAGTAGTGGAGTGTGGTAATATTGATGTATGTCAAACATCATCAAAACGACACTCGGCTTCGCGGGGATTTTGCTCATTGGCCTTGCGGGGGTCTTTGTTTCAGAAATGATGAAACTCGTGGATATCAATACTGCCGTTGCGACGGTTGACAATATTACGAGTGTGCGATAGGATAATCACGAAAGCCGTAGAAATAGGCAGTCTAATACCATCCCCAATTAATCTCTTCTCATTTCGTCAAAAATCTTGGCTACGCCTTTGTAAAAATC
>CAYIHV010000113.1:0-1944 GCA_964363315.1 uncultured Candidatus Saccharibacteria bacterium | reverse complement strand
CTGCCACCACTACTCCACCCCCAACCTATCTATTACCCTATCATGACGCATATCAAGAATATCCCTGATAAATTTATCATAAACACTAACACGGTAGAGGAATTCATTGGTCTCTAGCGCCCCATACGAAAGCTCTTTTCCTACTTCGGCCTCAATGGAACGCAAGATATTCTCTATGGAGCGTTTTTTAAGATTATCTCCAACAATAAATACATCAACGCGAGAATCATTCTCACCAAGAAAAATCCCTGACAGAATGAGGAGTTTTATCTTCCCTGCAGTGCGAAAACGCTTTGAGATTTCCTCACGACTAACCGGTGTCTCCGAGATGATAAGATTTTTAAGAGGGGAAAGAAACGGGAATGACGCTTTGATCTGAAACCCACGCATTCGTTTCTTTATAGATGTCTTTTTCCTCCCCTGCTTGAGAAATATCTCTTTTATAAAACTTCTTTCCGCGATAAAACCGGCTTTTTTAAGAAGAGAAAGTTCTTTACGCGCTTCGGCAACCTTCACCTTGCTTTTAATTGCAATGTCTTTAATATTATGCGCTTCCAACGGATTAAGGAGAAAAAGACGAAGAATCCTTATTCGAGAAGGGCTTCCGAAGAGTATTCCCAGTGTATCCATACATCAAGTATACCATTTGAAATACAAAGAATAAAGCCACTTGGACGTCCAATGTCCAAGTGGCTTTATTCTTTGTATTTCAAGCTCTTATCGTTACTTTAGAGTAACCTTGTCACGCGTCATTTTCTGCTGAAAATACACGCCGACCCCGCCTCGCGTCGTCACAGTATGTCGCGTCTTAATGGACATTACGCGACGCGATTCTGCAGAATCGTCCAGCCGAAAAGTTACTTTAGGGTAACTTTTCCTCCCGCCGCTTCAATCTTCTTCTTAAGATCCTCGGCATCGGCTTTACTTACCCCGTTTTTAATCATTACCGGCGCTCCATCAGCAAAGTCTTTTGCTTCTTTAAGTCCAAGACCAAGGGCCTCTTTAATAGCTTTAATCACCGCAATCTTTTGTTCTCCTGTTGCTGTAAGCTCTACTCCGAACGAGGATTTATCATCTGTTGCGGCGCCTCCTTCCACAGCCACAGGGGCAACTGCGGTTGCCGCGGCCGAAACACCAAATTTGTCTTCAAACAACTTTACCAACTCGTGAAGGTCCAGAACGCTTATGGTATCAATCTTTTCAACGATATCTTTGAATTTCGCTGGAATCACTACATCTTTTTTTTCTTCGGTCATAATTTTAATATTAATGCTTAGTTTTTAATGTTTAATTTCAAAATTTAAAATTAGAATTTATTTAAAAATTTGTAATTTGAAATTTACGCAACTACTTCCACCACTTCCTCTACTGGTGCCTCGGATGCCATGGGTGCCACCATAACCTCTTCTGTTTTCTTTATTACCGTCCCGCCTCCTTTACTCTTGCGAATCTCTTCCAGAACTACCGCAAACGCTCTGATCGGCGAATTGATGATATTGACAAACTGCCCGCGAAGAACCTGAAGTGTGGGGATGGTCGCGATGGACATCATCTCTTCTTTGTTTTTGAACGCTCCATCAAAGATACCTCCCACGATGGCAATAGAGCCCTTTTCGCGAGGCATTTTCTGAAAAGCGTATGTCTCTCGCGCGGGAGCAATGAGGTCCTCTCCGTACGCAATAGCAATCTCTCCGGGCAAATCCGGCATTTCTCCTTTTACTTTGAGGTCGTTGATTACGCGCTTTGCCAATGTCTTTTTAGCGACAAAGTATCCGATTTTATCCGCCAAAAGCCGACGGCGCAACACCTTTGTATCCGCAACGGTAAGCGCGTTAAAATTGACGAAGACCAGAGATTTTGCATTAGCGAGGCGCTTCTTCATTGAATCAAGTATCTCTGTTTTCTTTTGTTTTGTAATTGCCATAATTTTACTTACAACATACT
>CAYIHV010000112.1:0-1955 GCA_964363315.1 uncultured Candidatus Saccharibacteria bacterium | reverse complement strand
GACGATTCATTCTCGCTCAAAAAAAGTTCGAGCAAATGATATAATGACACCACAAATAAAAAACCTTGCTACATAGCAAGGTTTTTTATTTGTGGACCCGAGCGGACTCGAACCGCTTACCTCCTCATTGCAAATGAGGCATTCTACCAGGTGAACTACGGGCCCAAAACAAGTTAAAAGTAGAAAGTTTATAAAGTTGAAAGTGGGTACAAATACACCTACTTTACAAACTTTATGAACTTTACAAACTTTATGAACTATTCTTGCTATTCTACCTTATTTCTTCTGTAATGCAAGCGTGATTATATAATCAAGAAATTCTGGAAGCTGGAGCCCGTGAAGCTCAAGAGATTTCGTAAAGAGAGAATGCTCCGTAATCCCCGGAAGTGTATTCACTTCAAGAAGACATGGGCCATTCTCACTCATAATAAAATCGTATCGCGCATAGTGGCGAGCAGAGAGATGCATATGAGCGCGGAGAGCGGTATCTTCAAGATTCTTTCGTTCTCTGTCATTCATGCGCGCAGTACCGACAGGGTGTGTTGGATTTCTATTTTTTTGATCATAGTCAAAAAGTTTTCCTTCAGTAAGAAGTATTTCAAGAGGTGGGGTCGCGTATGCCCCCCTCTTCCCTGTGGCATCAATAACCCCCAATGTGATTTCGCGACCACGGACATATTCTTCAACCATTGCTTTGTCAGCAAAAGAGAGGGCTTTCTCTATCGCAACAATAAGCTCTTTTTCGTTATGAGCAAGAGAAAGACCTATGGATGATCCCCCCGAGAGAGGCTTTACCACAAATGGCGCATGAATTTCATCACCTACGCGCGCCACCACCTCCCCTACTTCATCTCCGCGCGATACCGTGACCCCGCGAGGAACTTTAATCCCCACTGCGGAGAAATATTTTTTTGAAAGTTCCTTGTTCATACCGATAGCAGAAGGTATGGCTGTTGAACCGGTATAGGGCACATTGAAAAAATCAAGGATTCTTTGTACCTTGCCGTCTTCTCCAAACTCTCCGTGGAGAGCGTTGAAAACGACATCAACACTCTGCGTAAGTTTTGCAGGAGCGGTAGGCGCTCCATCCAAATGCCATTCACCGGCATTGGTGATAAGAATATCGCGCACCTCGTAATGTTCACGAGGGAGTTTGTCTATTACGGTTGATCCAGTTTTGAGTGAAACGTAATATTCGCTTCCAAGCCCCCCACGCATCACTCCCACTCGCAGTTTTGTCATGGGTTTATTATAACATCAAGTGAGAACAATGTGAAAAAGTGTAACCTTTTTTTCACATTGTCCGATGAGTATATAAAAAGTACCGCTAAAAAGACTTAAAGAAAAGGCGCTCCGTGGTACAGAGCGCCTAATGAGGAAACAAAAAATACTTCACCCTATCCTAATAATGTGCTCGGGAACATATATTCGGTGTCCCATATCTCCACGCCACACCTCGCTCAAACAAAAGATGTCGTGTTCTTCGAGATGGAGTGCTCCGTCTTCCCCGGACCGGACAGAGATGACCTTGCCCTTTTCCCCCATAAAGAGATGTGTCCTCATCCCCCAATCAAACCAGACCAATTCCGCTTCTACAAGCTCCATAATCTGATGCTCTGTAAAGCAGATATCGTTCAGGTCATCCACAAGGAGCCCAAACAATAGGATCAAGGGTGCAGACGCAATTATCCGAAGTGAATACAACCGCCCCATCGTCCTTTCTTCTTTCTCACAAAGCTCGCAAAAAGGAGAAGGGGGAGGAGCGTACAGCACCTTATTATCAACCATAAAAAACACTCGTTGCGAATCGTTCATTTCCACCACCTCCTTTCTTTCAAACAAGTTTTTTAATCCGTATGAAACTATACCACATACACTATTTTTTTCAACAAAAAGAGTTGGCGGGGCATCAATTGATTTCCGTTCAACTTCTGGTAGGATAGATGATATTGCCG
>CAYIHV010000111.1:0-2155 GCA_964363315.1 uncultured Candidatus Saccharibacteria bacterium | reverse complement strand
TCGAATTATTCAGGGCGTTATGAGTGATGCCCCAGATACTCTTATTGAGTCAAGTTTAAAAATAGAGCAGGAAAAGAGATTTTCATCACTCTCGACAACTCTCGGCAGAAATAGACTCCTTGATCACATTCTGATTTCAAAAAATCTTGAATCACATCTGACTGATGTTCAAATTTTGAATGAAAATATTCCTGACATCAAAAATGTTGCACCAACACCCACATTAGTTGGAAGTGACCACGCGCCGATTGTTATTAACTTAATCTAATTGGAGACTTTGTGCCGCCTAAAATCCCGCTGGATTTTTAACGTCATTGAAGGGAGCCCCGTCGTTTTATAATTTCTCTTCAAAACGGAGGGGGTGTTGCGCGCGCACTTCTTTTTCTATATCTCTTTTAGTCATACTCACAAAACCATCTTTTTTCTTGAGCGAGACATACAGCAAGATGGCACCCAAAATCAGAAATGCCCAAACAACCAAAAAGTATTCCAAATCATCGCGTGTATTCAGATAACCGATAATCGGCGCGAGGGCTACATACGGTAATGTTCGCAAGAACGAAGCAACCGACAAGACAGTTGCGCGTTGGTTTTCTTCGGCTCTATTATTGAGAACCTCACTCATAAACGGATAAAGGACGTGTTCTCCTGCGTAAAGTGCGAATATGACAAAATAACCCCACAGACCAATATCCGCGATGGATAGTAGCAAACCCGCAGCTGCTCCAAGAGAAATGAGAACAAGCACGCGCCGCTCGCTTAAATTTTCTGCGTACTTGTGCATAATCGCCAATATCCCCACAGTTATAAGACTGCTCGAAGCTATCACAAGAGAACCCATAAATGGACCAAAATGGAAACGGTCTAGCAATACCAATCGCAACAAACCCCAGCCAACAGTATAGAAAAGACCTTGTACTGTTAAGATTATTGGTACATACAACCACAATTTCGGTGTACGAAATTGTGCGAAGCCAGATTTAATACTTGCTAAATGTCCTTGTAGTTCTGTAGAAAACTTTTGTTTATCTTTTTCAGGACGAGTATCCTTGATTGACCATATCAACAACACAGAACCGATAAATGATAAACCGGTGAGAATCCAAGGAATACGAGGGTTTATCGAATGTAGCCATCCTCCCGTAATCGTTGCCGCTAGTAAGCCGACGAGGGCAACTTGGGAACCGCGCGTTACCAACTTTCTCCAATTTACAGACGTGCGTTCAAAATTAAGTTGCCCAAAGAATAATGCCTCGTCGGCACCGGACACAAAAGAAATACCAACCATCATAATTGCTTGCCCCACAAAAAACGGGATAAAACTGCTTCCAAATGCTTGTATCAGTAGACCGCCTCCAGCAAGAAATTGCCCCAACTTAACCATTTTGTCGCGCCCGAACCTGTCAGCTAACACACCGGATGGAACTTCTGCGATAAGTCCGATTGCGAACGCGAAACCATCAAGAATCCCAACCTGTTGGTCGGTGATAAATATACGATAGAAGTAAAGCCAAACCGCGCCGACAAAAAAAAGATTTGTGAGAAATTCGTACGCAAGATATTTTCTTGAAAGCCAGCGTTGATTTTGTGTAAGTTCTTGGCTCATAATTATTTCAAAAGCTGGTCGCTAGTAACGCCTAAAGCTTCGGCAACCTTGGCGATTGTCTCAAGGGTAGGATTTTGTTTTCCGGCTTCGAGATTACTGATATACGCTCTATCAATTCCAGTCGCGCGGTGGATGTCTCCTTGAGACAATCCTTTCGCTCCCCGAAGCTTTTTCATGTTTTTCGCAAATCGTTGTATCTCGCTGTCTTTCATAGGTCAAAAGGTAATCAACACTTGTACTCTACCAATTTATTGTGTTTAATCGCAATAATGTGATATATTACATGTATGCTTAAAGTGGCAGAGCAAACCAAAAATTTTCCTTGCCTTTTCTTTTCCGCCTTGCGGCGGGGGTGTGGGGTCATCCTCCGGTTTGTTTCAACCCAGGACGTCTTGATAAATTGAGCGAGGATAGTTTTTGCTTAAGAGGGATAAAAAATAAATAACTTTATGAAAATAAAAAAAACAGTATTACCAAACAAGCTTCGCATTATTACCATTCCGATGAATACCCCCACCGTGACCGTACTTGTCTTGGTACAGGCCGGTT
>CAYIHV010000110.1:0-2175 GCA_964363315.1 uncultured Candidatus Saccharibacteria bacterium | reverse complement strand
CGTTCGGTGGAATTTTGCCACCACATCGGCATGGATTATGTAAGCTGTTCCCCTTATCGCATCCCCATCGCCTTTTTGGCGGCGGCCCAAGCGGTGGTGAAGGGAAAAAAATAATCCCCGCGAGATTTGCAGAATAAACCAAAAACCGTTCCGATGCTTAATCGGAACGGTTTTTGGTTTGCCTGACATCATTAAAATTAATTAATGAAAAAATACCAAAATTCAAAAATGATGACTAGGGTAAAAAATGTCAGTAATAATATCGTGTAAAAAGGAGGTTTCTTGTTAAATTTTGATTGAAAGAATTTGCGATATATAAAAACCACGATAATGGATTCAGCGGTAATCAAAAAAGCTCCAACACCGCTCATTATATTAACGAAATCAGTAAATTTTATCAGAAACAAAGAAAACGGCAAAAAACAGGCAAAAATCCACGCCATTGGCTTTGAAAGCATAGCGTCTTTATGAAAGATTTTTTTCAAGCTGCGACCAAAGGCAAGCAGAGAACTCAAAACAACAATAAGACCTAAAACAAAACCCAGCTTTACCAAATTGCCGCTGATAATGGCTGAAAATCCGGTCAAGGCGTCGCCAGAAATGTTAGCGCCACTGACTCCCAAAATTAAAATAGTGAACAATAAATAAAAAATAGCGGAAAGAATAATCCCCCAATTAATTACCATTCTGTATTGTTTTTCGTTTTTTTCTACTAATCCATACAAGCCCGGTACGGTAGCTAAGCCCCATAAAGCGAAAACAAGAACCCCGTAAGGAAAACCTGAATATTGAGCGCTAAAACCTCCCACTAAATTTTTAAAGTCAAAAACCGACCAAGCATTAATTAAGAAAATAAACAAAATTATCAGAATTCCAAAAATATCTATGTTAAATTGTGACTTCGCTCCGCTTCCCCTGTAAACCAAAAGGCTGGATACCACAAAAAATATTACTATAAAAAGATTTTGGCTTCCGCCAATATAGGGATTTAAAAGCGCGTACAAAAATTGTCCACCAAGCAAAATATAAATCAATAACATTCCAACAATTTCAGTAGCCGAAATGAATAATGAAAAATTTTTAACTTTTAAACCGAGATATTCTTCGGTATAACCAGGAACACTGGAAATTTCGTTTGTGCCGATAACAATTTCTCCCAATAATCGATGAATGATTATTATCAAAAATGACAAAATAACCAAAAAAACAGAAGTTCCCCAAAAGCCAAATTTTGATGCAGTATAAGGTAAAACAAAAATTCCCGCCCCGATAATCGCGGCACAAAAAACTGACAAAGCTTTAAAAAAATTTAAAAAACTTTTAGACATAATTAAAATTTAAAAATTAATTTCAATATCACGATGACTATCGTAAAAATTAGCAATCCTTTTATCCATTTATCTCCGAATTTCAAGGCCGTGGCCGCTCCCACCCAAGAGCCGACGATTGAGCTTAGCGCCAAGGGGATAGCATATCGCCAGTCAATATTGCCATTTTTGATAAAAACTAAAAGAGCCGCCAAAAGCACGATTGAAACGATAAAAACCGACTCAGCGGACGCTTCAAGAAAATTCCTTTTCAATAAATAAACAAGGATGAAAATAAAAAATGTGGTTACGGCTACGGTGAAAAATCCGCCGTAAATACCCACGACGAACGCCAATATTGCCGCGATGTCAATATATTTTTGTTTAATTTGAGGATTGGGGTCATCTAATTTGGGCGGTTTTTTAAACATCAGGAAAATCAAACCCACGAAAAAAACCGTGACTATTTTTGATAACAAAGATTTATCTATCACCAGCAAGAGATAAGCCCCTATCAAAGAACCAATAAAAGCGACTACGGCAAAAGAAGCGGTCTGACTTTTAATGACGACTTTTCCACTTTTAAGATATTTCAAAAAGGCCACGACATTAATCAGCCAAGCGGAAAGCATATTGGTTCCAATGGCCAAAACAGAAGACATCCCCAAAAGCATAAGGGCGGGCAAGGTAATCATGGCACCGCTGCCGACTTGAGCGCCGACAAATCCGCCTAAAAATCCCGCAATAATCATCAATAAAATAAGCATGCGAAAAATTTTATTTTATGTTTTAATTATATCATGATTAAAACATAAAATTATGAAAATTTTTGTCAAAGCGAAACCTAACGCCAAAGAAGAAAAAGTCC
>CAYIHV010000109.1:0-2196 GCA_964363315.1 uncultured Candidatus Saccharibacteria bacterium | reverse complement strand
CGGGTGATCACAGGGGGCTTACGATAAAGAAATTGAAAGGGGGTGATTTCTATCGCTTGAGGAAAAGGAATTTTCGTATTATTTTCCACTACGGTAAGGATGGGAGTATGGAGATAGATTCAATCAGACTGCGGGACGAGAAGACATATAGAGACTTTTGAGATAGAGAATACCAAAATCCCCGCCGTGCGGTCGCCGCACGGCGGGGATTTTGGTTGTGGACAACCGACGGTTGCGCGTAGGTGTCGGGGGGGTACTATGAAGAAGTCGGAAGTGGAAAGTCTATAAAGCAGGAAAGTTTAAAAGTTTAATTTTAAATATATGGGAATGGAATCTCCTCATTCTAAACCAATTGATCCGGTACTGACGCCAGAAGAGATTAAGCACAATAAGGGCGTAAAGGAAATAGACGATTTTTTCAAGCAACGAGATGCCGATGCACGGAATTTTCTCCAGTCCCAATGTCCGGATATTATGGATACCGTGCAAAGGGGAGATTTTCGTTCCGCAGAGATTAAATTTGGTGATCTTGATCTGAAAACAAATGATGCAAACACGAGGATTCTTCGTGCGAGGATTTTCCGTGAAATAAAGCAAGAACAGGTGGACAAGTTTATTTTGTCAGGGGATGTAGAGATGATGAAAAAACTAGTTAAAGACAACGAAATTCGGGACGGTCTTGGTGGTATTGGTCTTAGAAATATTGCCAAAATGCCGGAACAAGTGACCCAAGATCTTGATTTACGACGTAGGCTAACAGGGATAATATTGTCAAAATTTAGCCCTGGACATCTTTTTGATGCGTTCCAAACAGCGGATACGATAAAGGAGATGGTCGACCTTAATCTTATGACTAAAGAGTACGCCAAGGAGATCATTAATTCAAAGGAAGTGCAGGAGTTTTTGCAGGACGCGATAGAGTCTGTTCCATTTTATAGTGAAGGAAAAGCTAGGGATTTTGTAAGAGTTGGACTGATAGATAAGGAGAGGGCTGACCGAATAATTTCTCATCTAAAGACAAAGGAGGTTTAATACTGCGCAATCTTAAAAGTTGATTTTAAAATATATGGGAATGGAATCACATAAACCGACCGCGAAAGAGATTAAAGATGCAGAAAGTTTAATGTCAGACAAAGAAGAGGAAATGTCGAGAGATCGTTTTGAGGCGGCGATTGATGAGGGCATGGCATTAGTACAAAGAGGGCTAGTAACAAATATTTATCGTGATTTTCCGGGTACCTCATCGCACGATGAAGAGCTGTACTCACGCATCCTTTCAGATGAAATGCTAGTTGGCAATGTAAAAAAAGAAATAGAGAAGATCCGAGGAGTCGGCCAAGGAGAGGGGTCTGCTGGGGTTGCGGAAATCAAGGAGCGCATCAGGACCCTTGAAGAAGAACTCAAAAATACTGAGCGTGGTCTGACAGAAAAAAAAGCACGCTTACGCCGTGATATAGGGACAAATTTAGGAGGGGGAACTCTTTTAAACAAAGAAAGTGTATATGAGGAAGTTTTATTTGGTGACGAGAAAGTTTTGTGTCGGCGCACGGATATGCTTCAGGCATATGCAAAAAGGTTTGAGAAATCTGATAGTTTTAGAAAAATTGGCACAGTTACGGCACGGCAGGCCACAAAACGCGAGTTAATTTCTACCAGTCAAGATGGTATGCAAAACTATGCAGAAATTGGGGACTGGATCATCCAAAATCCGGGAGATAAGGATCCCTATGTCTTCGGAGATAAAAACGACCCTATTGAAATACGACAGGAAAAATTTGCGAAAAAATATGAATCAATAGACAATGAGCCTGGAAAATTTAGACCAAAAGGCATTATTAAGGCTGTCCGCGTAACTGAAAATCTAGTTTTTGATACTCCATGGGGAGAGCAAATGGCAGTTAAAAGTGGTGGTTGGGTTGCTGATGGTGGTTACGCCATTGCGGAGGACTCTTTTGCAAGAACCTACGAAAAAATAAAAAAGGCAGTACCAGAAAAGAAAACGAGACCACCATGGTACCGTGTATGGCGATAACAAATGAAGAAGAAGGAAAACGGGAAGATGGGGAGTGATTTATTTCACCACCTCGAAATCCAACTGGCGGCGGTCAAGGTCGGCGCGGGCGAGGCGGACGCGGAGCGTGTCGCCCAATCGAAATACTTTTTTGGTGCGTTGTCCGCGGATGGAATACGTTTTTT
>CAYIHV010000108.1:0-2197 GCA_964363315.1 uncultured Candidatus Saccharibacteria bacterium | reverse complement strand
CGCACGCGCGGAGCGCGTGGTGGCTTGAAACTGCCTCGTACGCTCGTATCGTTCCACTTGGCGGAGGATGAGCAAGCAATCAGTATTGCTTGCGTGGAGATTCGAAAGCCGGAGCGATGTTTTTTCAGCAGAAAAAACCGCGAGGCGCGGCTAGCAAAAATTTTGTGACGACAAAATTTTATGTGGAGCAGAATCTCCCATCCTCCGCTACGACTTTGTCATAAAACTATGCCTCACCCAACTTATTCTTTAGTCCTTGAATCTCTTTTTTCAATTCAATCATCTTCAATTCTCTGTTAATCATAAATTTATTTAGGTGTTCAAGCTCGGCAACTTTGGCTTTAAGGAGTTCGGTTGATTTATTCAACTCTATTGCATTGCTCTCTAATTGAGCTCCTCCCTCCATTATCTTTCTCTGCGCTTCATTGAACTTTTGTGCCAGAATACCAAATTCATCGCCAGACTTGATGGCGATGTCTTTAAAAGAGTCCGTGCCGAGCGAGGATATGCCTCCGTATATTACCTTAATCGGTTTGAGCACTGATATATTCAGAATAATATATTCAACGACGCTCAAAAGGAGAATGAAAAGAACCAATATGGTTATAATGGTGAAGCGAGCATTATTTAAGGTTGACTGAAAATATGAGAGTGAAGAATATAATTCTACGACAAATATGGTTTTACCAAGATTGTCTTGGATCGGGATAATACCCACCAAATACTGACCGAATTGCCCTTCTGTGGAAGTATCGTTAGCTGGGGTAGTGACTCTTTGCCAGATAATTCGCGGATCGGTGAAGGCAGTTTTTACGAGGTCCGCGTGGGCATCGTCATTAGAACCGATGGGCTGGTTTAAGTCAGAGAAGATTATGCGCATATCTTCATTCCAGACTTTTATCCTGAAGATAGACGGATCAATTTGGTTAAACGCCACGAACCTCTCTTGCAAGACTGGATCACTCACATCACGACTGATATCCTCTTTTGTAAGGAATACCTTCGTCTTAGAGAGAGAAACAAGGGAGTTGTAAGTTTGCTTATACAAGGACGAATCCAACTCTTTGGAAACCGAGTATGTTAAACCAAAGAGCAAGAAGATGAAGGAAATGATTAGCGGCAATAGTAATTTGTTTCGTAAACGCATGGCATATGTGGGTTTATGTGATTAGTGGTTGTGAACTTTTCTTTCTTAGCAAAAACCATGTAACACCCAAGAGGACGAATGATGTTCCGACTGTTGCGGCCATAGACACATAGAACGCGTTCTTGTATTGCTGAACGACGCTTTCAACGACATAGTAGAATTCAACGACTCCCACTACTTTCCCAACAGAATCTTTCACGGGGAGGTATAATTCAATATAATTGTTGTATGAGCTCTCGGACATCGTTTCATTTAACCTGCCTGAAGAGTTCAGTTTGATATCAATGGCGCGTGAGATTCCAGCATATAGCTCGGTTACTTCCTCGTTTGTTGGGAATCTTTTACCAATCAGTTCGGGGGCATTTGACCATACGACATAGTGATCATTGTCCCAAATCTTCACACGGAAAAGTGTGTTCGACTTGGCGCGTTTGAACAGCGTGGCTAAAGCGGTTATATCTTCCGGCGAGGGATTAGACTTGAAATTCTCCGGAGCGATAACGCCATTTGCAAGACTAGTTCTAACTGTCTCTTGTCCATTGTTTGCGAACGCTACGATCTCTGGTGTTGTCTCAAATTTTGAAGCAACGCCGAATATCTGATATTTCGGATACAAATAGACACTGTTTCCTATAAATAGCACGATTACGACTAAACCAAATATTTTTTTATTCATATATTCTCAGTCGGTCATAAATGATTAAGTGATTATTTATAAACCATTATACCCCTATCATAACATATTTTGTTAATAGGGAAAGTCTGTCTACCATCTGTTATTGTCTATTATTTTAGATTTTCTCGCACACATCTCCCCATAATCCTCTTTTTCCTTCGCGCGCGATGCGCTCGGCTGTTTTGAATTCCGCTTGATACTGATATGCTGCGCGATAGGTGTATTCGTGTCCATACCCTTCCTCAATTATTTTTTTGTTCACTGGCGTGCCATCTTCAAGAAAGACAAAGCGGAGGAGGCGTCCATATTTATCGCGGTCGTCTTGGTTTATGTCAGATTCAAGTCGCACGAATTGTCCAGAGAGGATATTTTTT
>CAYIHV010000107.1:0-2230 GCA_964363315.1 uncultured Candidatus Saccharibacteria bacterium | reverse complement strand
TTAATTTGGGGGAACATATGCACATTCTGGCTTTCTACCGAAAACCCCACGCCTCCGCCACACATAAGAATATACATAATTTCTCCAAGGTCCTGGGGACACGATGGCGCAATGAAAGAACAATTGTAGGCGGTCACATTGGTTTTTCGCGCGGCATCCCCAGCGCTCCATAAAAGGCGCATTGAAGGCATTGTTTCCTGTTTAAGAATTGCCTCGCGCACCTCAGTATATTCCTCTTCTTTGAGTTTATTACCGAGATTCTCTCTCATAAAACTCATATATCGGTCAACGGTCTCAATCCAAGTCTCACGACGATTTTCCTCGGGGATCCATCTTGAATAAGAACGATAGTAAACAAATTCAGAAAGAAAGTTTCTAAAATATTTTTCGCCTTCGGCAACAAGTTTCTTTACTTTTTCAGGGATTTCTCCTATCTTTTCACGGACACGAGACCGTTCTTGACGATAAAGGATGTATGATTTTGCTGTTTTGACAAACTCCTCCAATATGAGCTCCCTCTCAACGATATCTTGGATGCCTTCTACGGTAGGAATGAATCCTTTAAAGATTCTTGATATCTTTTTAAGCTCGGATTCTACTTTATGGGCAATATATTCCGCTTCTTTGTGTCCACCCTCGCCTGTTGAGCGCATTGCCTTAAAGACAGCGGTAATAACACGCCCTATGTCATACGAGACAACCGTGCCATTGCGTTTACAAACACCTCCTATGATGTCCTTCTTTCTTTCAACGGATGTTTTCTTTGGTTGCTCGTTGTCTTTTGGCATATGGTATTCAGAATTAAGATAATTGATAAAATATAATCTCGTTTTTTTATTTCATTATGGTCACCAGACAAAACATTTTTAATGTTTCTTCATTATACTCTTCAAAAAAAAATATGAAAGGTGGAAAACTAAGAAAAAGAACAAAAAAGAACAAAAAAGTGGGATTGTAAACACTTCCTCTATGAAACAGTGAATTTGTTGAGGAATTTTTCTAATGTTTCCATATTTTAAACAGAGATGGGAACTACTGACCTTTCCTACTTAGCTTAATAGAACAAACGCGATGACTTTTGCGCCACGCGAAGTCTTGGAGCGCAAAAACCCTTGAGTCGTACTGTTGGTACGGCGAAAAGGGTTTTTGCGGGAAAGACGAGCGTGGCGCAAAAGTAGTGTGTTTTTCGTTAAGCTAAGTAGGAAAGGTCAGTAATAATCCATACAAACAAAAAAACCCCGCTTTTGCGGGGTTTTTTGTCTGTATGGACAAAACCTTATCTACCCATACGACGATCATCGCGGTTACCGCCAAAATCACGGCGAGGAGCGCGCTCCTCAAGAGGACGCGCCTCGTTCACCGTAAGCGCGCGACCCTGGAAATCCTTACCATTCCACTCTGCGATAGCGTTGTCAGCATCAGCATCCTTTGCCATCTCAACAAAGCCAAAGCCCTTTGAGCGACCAGTCATCTTATCAATGATGATCACCGCTGAAAGAACTTCACCAGACTGCCCGAAGACTTCTTTGAGCTCGGCTTCCGTGGTTGAATAAGGAATACCCCCTACATACAATTTCTTTGCCATAGTATTATGTTTATTTTTGCTTAATTCTAGTGTAAGATGACCCGTTTCCCTCGCCCTCTTACCTAGAATCAAGCAAGCACTGAGGTGAAAACTCTTACTTTTTTATCGTACCATACACTATTAACTGACGCAAATGATAATCTTTAACCCTTTAAGATTCTTATTCTTATTCCTTAATTAAATCCTTTTCCTTTAATCTTTCAAAGATTTCTTGCGACCAAAATATTAGATTATCGCCAGGACCAGGTCCTCCATTATTTTTCAAAAATTCCGCAACATCACCTACTTCTTTAATATCAATACCCTCTCTTGATATTGCATCTTCTATTTTTCTCTGAAACTCGTCTATCTTTTCTTTCTCATTATAAATTTTTTCCATATACTTTATATTACTACTTTTCTCTTCAAAAGTCACTTTATTTCGCCTTATTCATCGTCTTAATCCGGTCGGATTCCGAGAGGTACATCTTGCGAATGCGTACAGATTTTGGGGTAATCTCCAAATATTCATCGCTGTTTAAGAGCTCAAGACCGCGCTCAATGGTAACTTCATATGGGGGGATAAGAGTGATGGCTTCATCATTCCCCGATGAACGCATATTTGAAAGTTGTTTGCCTTTTGTAGGATTGACGGACATCTCATCC
>CAYIHV010000106.1:0-2242 GCA_964363315.1 uncultured Candidatus Saccharibacteria bacterium | reverse complement strand
GGTTTCTCTGTCGCTATAACACCAAATGGTGACTTACTTGTTGGGGCATATAATAATTATACACTTGCTACACTAGGAGGTTCAGCGTATCTATTTGATGGTATTACAGGGGAATTGCTTATAACTATGGATAGCCCAGCCATAGAGTACAATAACTTCTTTGGTTTCTCTGTTGTGGCGACGCTCAACGGAGATCTACTCATAGGAGCACCTAGAGATGGTATCAGTCCCGAGCTTGTGGGTTCCGTGTACTTATTTGGAGGCATCCATTCTCAACCAATCAATACTCCACCTACTCTTGACCTAATCGGAAACAAAATTGTGACAGAGGGACAACTTCTTGAGTTTACAATTACAGCATCTGATTCAGACAACGATAATTTAACTTTTAGTGCCTCCAACCTACCGGCAGGAGCAACATTTGATACCAATACAGCAACATTTAGTTGGGTACCGAGCTTTGAAGACGCAGGCAATTATACGGATGTTGAATTTACAGTTACCGACGACGGGACACCAATGGAGCTTGATGTTGAACTCGTTACTATCACAGTGGGGAATGTTAATCGGGCACCGATTTTCGATTTTGTTGGACCGCAGGAAATTCAAGAAGAAACTCTTCTTGAATTTGTGGTTGTGGCTACTGATCTTGACACCGACATAGTAACTCTTTCGACAAGCGTTCTGCCTGTGGGCGCGATATTTAATGCCGAAACAGGAGTATTTGTCTGGACGCCAGATTTAACTCAAGGAGGCGTATATGTCGTTTCTTTTTTTGCAACTGATAATGGCACCCCATCAGAGACAGCTCAACTTGATGTAGTTATTACTGTGGGAGACAATCCAACACCGGTAGAGCAAGCGGTAGATATTGTTGATAGTGTAGTTCTTGCTGATTTTGCGACAAATATTGAAAATTCATATCTTTCCAACCTGAAAAAGGTTGAGAAGTTTATTGAAGATGGCAAGATTACACCAGCCTTAAATCAACTTTATGCTTTTATAAATAAGGCTGAGAACGATCTTGCGAATGGCATTATTGATCAGATAACCGCAGATGTGTTGATTAATTCTGCAAATGCATTAATTAATGTTTTGAGCGAATAGGACTGACAATATTTATTCGTAACGATACAAAAATGAAATTATTTAGACATATAACATTAGGCGTTTTGGCGACCATCATGCTATTCACAGCATTATTTTCTCTGTATTTCTCTGTAGTTTCCGCGAAAGTCGGTGTAGGCATAGGAGCGGGAGAAATACGATTGACGGAATTAGTGAAGCCTGGAGAAATCTATACTCTTCCAAGTCTGCGGATTTTCAATACAGGTGACGAAACGACCACTTACGGAATGGGGGTTGCGTATCATCAGGAAAATCCCCAGATGCGGCCACGCAAAGATTGGTTTGTCTTCAGTCCCTCCACTTTTACGATTTTGCCCACAGAAAGCCAAGAAGTTTTGGTCACTATGATTGTTCCAGTGAAAGCGGAGCAAGGTGATTATTTCGCATTTATTGAAAGCGGTCCTGTGGGGGTGCTTGATAAGCCCGGCACCACTGTCGGCATAGCGGTCGCTACAAAATTGTTTTTTACGGTGGCGCCCGCGAACATCTGGCAAGCTGTTTTACATAGAACCGAGGCGTTTTTTAGAATTAACTCACCATGGTCATGGGTGGGACTTGGTGTTGTTTTGTTTGCCGTTCTCATCTTTCTTTTTAGAAAATTCTTTTCATTCAACATAGGCGTAAGAAAATAATAATGTTCAATGTCCAGCAAAAATTTATATGCCGTTTTAACATTCGTATCTATTCTTATAATTATTTTCACCACGCTTTTTAGGTCGGAAATTTTCGCGGCTGAAATCACCGCAACGATAAAAATAAGCCTTTGCGGAGATGGTGTAATCGGTGTCGGGGAACAATGCGATGGTTCTGCTTTAGGAGGAGCGACTTGCATTAATCGCGGATTTTCAAGTGGAACATTGACTTGCGGACTTTCTTGCGAATTTAACACTGTAGCTTGTTATTCCAGTAGCGCTTCCAGCGCTTCTTCCGCGGTCAGCGGAGGAGGTGGTGGGGGAGGAGGGGAATTTCCGCGCCAGTCGCCACAAGCCATTTTTTCCGGTCGCGCGTATCCCAAAAGCGTAGTAACCCTTCTCAAAGACGCGCAAATTGCCGCCACTACAGTTGCGGGGGCGGATGCCAATTTTCAAATAACGCTATCTAATCTTTCCGGCGG
>CAYIHV010000105.1:0-2242 GCA_964363315.1 uncultured Candidatus Saccharibacteria bacterium | reverse complement strand
TTTTTGATTATCATCACCCCCCGCTCAAAAGTGCCATCTGGAGCTTTAAATATAAAAACGCGCGCGGTTTTGCAAAAATTTTTGCGGGACGGATCTATGAAGAAATAGTCTCGGAACTGAGTGATAATATTGATGCGAATTCTCGTGAAAAATATATGATTGTCCCCATTCCTCTCCACAAAAGCCGTCTAAAAGAACGCGGGTACAACCAAAGCGCTCTCCTTGCGAAGGAACTCGTAAAATATGATGTGGTTGGAATCTTTGAATTCACTCCAGACATCCTCATTCGTGTCCGTAAAACAAAACCGCAAGCGCGCGCGGAAAAACGCCGGGCGCGACTCGCCAATCTCCGTGATGCATTCTTATGCCCTGACTATACACGCGTCCGTGGTCGCACGATTATTCTTATTGACGACATTACCACCACGGGAGCTACACTCCTTTCTGCGAAACAAGCTCTTTCTCTCGCCCGCCCGCGCAAAATTCTAGCATTCACTATCGCGCATTAATAGAATAGAAAAAGGGGCGTGAATATGATAAGGTGAGAAAGTTCGTTATGGGGGGGATAATTAAATATTGGAGACGTGGCTGAGTGGTCGAAAGTACCTCACTGCTAACGAGGCGAGCTGTAAAAGGCTCCGAGGGTTCGAATCCCTCCGTCTCCGCCAGATTTCCAAGTTAGAACCGAAGCAAAATAAGGGTTTTATAACAAAAAATCCAGTCATGCGACTGGATTTTTTGTTAGATTCTATTTCTTATTAAAACGCTTGAAATAGCTATCAATTTCATCTCTCAACTCGATACCAACCCTCTCAAAACAATCAAGCAAATCCTTATAGGTATTTTTACCACCAAGAAAATCCCAAAACTCATCTGCAACTTTAAGCTCATTTTCCAAATCTAACATTCCTCGCATTGTCCAACGAGTATAAGGTTCTGGTTCATAAGGATTGTATGGAATTGCTATAAAGGTATTTATATCTGCATCAGGTTTGTTTGCTAAAATAACAGCAACCCATTCAAGCAAAGTACGCTTAAATTCCTTAAAACCACCAGCATTTGGTTTTGCAGTTTTAATATCAAACAAGAAATACGCACCGTCTTTTGATTCAAACATTAGATCAACTTTTGTAGGTTTTACCTTAATCATTTGTCCCGCCTGACAAACTTTTCTTATTCTCTCAATTTCTTCTTTCTTATTGGGAGAACTTGTTGCTGTAGTAAGACCGTCAATAATTTTCTGGATTTCGGCTTGTGCACCAGTACTAATTTGATCTCCGGCTGTAGCTTGTGAGACCGCCATTTTAAAATGTTTCTGTGCTAAAGCAAGACCAACAGGCTCAAAAATACTCGTGCCAAAATTCGTGTTTAGAGAATGAATAAAAGAATATAGAGCGAGACGATCTTTACCAAGCAACCTTGTATGAAAAGGCATCGAAGCCGGTTCTGGCTTATAATTCTGAAACTTATTACGCAAACTTGCTTTCAAAACTTCTTCAACACTATTGATTTGTTCTTTAGATAAGGCCATATGATTATTTTAATTTAAAATGAAATATAATTTCTGAATACGGATTTCGATCGCGTTCCGTGCGGTTCAATACTGGTCGTTTAAACTGATTCACAATCTTCATTCCTGCCATCTCCGCAATCTCCGGATAGAGATTGTATTTATCATTTGCCACAAGGAATACATCAAAATCCGTTTTGAGATATTGCTTGCAGTTATTTAACACATCCGCAATCCCTTGTGCATATGACCGACGAGCTTCCATTCCTTGTCCCTTATAAAGCGGACCAATTTCTAAATCATCCTTACGCTTAAATCCAAGAAGAACATACGCGTAAGCATGTTGTTCGTGATAATCAATCTGCCCAACATAAGGGGGCGAACAAAATATACCAGCTATTTTTTGTTTCTTTAGTATTTTGGAAAATTCTGGGTTTTGTTTTTCTATTTTCTCAAAAATATTTACTGCTCTTGAATCACCAGTTAATACAGAATAATGGACAGGCCTGCGCAATTTTTTAAATTCTCTGATTCTGCTCAGGGTATCAAGCGCGTAGCGATTGAGCATGCTTGTTATTGAGAAAAGAGGCTTGCAGATTTTTTTATGTTTATAACAGTAATAAGTTGTAAGTTGGGGTTCTTTAAGAGTCGCTAAGTCGCTATGTGTAGTCGCACGACATGACCTAATTGTTCTACTCAAAATAAGAGCAAGCATTTTTCTAGTTTTAACAT
>CAYIHV010000104.1:0-2266 GCA_964363315.1 uncultured Candidatus Saccharibacteria bacterium | reverse complement strand
AATCTTTGAGACTTATGAAGCAGAGATTGGCGGGATTAATATTCCTTTTATTGTTCAGAACGACATTCTCCCTCGCTACCATGCTCATATGTATGGGTTGGAGATCAACAAAGCGGCCGATGTTGTGTGGGAACTCTCAAGTCGCCTAGATCATTTCATTGCGGATTATGAACCGTTCAAGCTTATAAAGACAGACAAGGAGATGACGGAGAAAGTCCTGTGGGGAATTATCTTTGGCATTACCCAGATTGCGGATATGCTCATTCCTATAATACCCGATACTGCGCAAAAAATAAAAAAACTCATTGAGGTGAAGGATGAAGAGGGGGAAATAACCTTTACAACAAAATCGCCAACAGAGCCATTGTTCGCAAGAAAATAATAATAAATATTCAATATTCTGTACTTATGCCCCCTCAATTCTTCGACATTCATTCCCACCTCAATCTTTCGGCGTTCGATGACGATAGAATCGCTGTCCTTGAACGAGCGCACGCCCGTGGCGTATGGTCTATACAGGTTGGGACTAATCAAAAAAGTTCTCAAGGGGCGACAACAATTGCTTCGTTTATTGAGGATGGGGTGTTCGCGTCAATCGGCGTGCATCCAAATAGCAGTGAAGATGGACGATTTTTTGAATCTTTTTTTAATGAGCTTGCGACTGCTCCGCGCATTGTCGCAATAGGGGAATGCGGGCTTGATTATTCGTATGTTAGTGAAAAAGGAGATATTGTTCCAGAAAAAGCTCGTCAGAAGAAACTTCTTGAAACCCAAATAGATTTTGCCGTTGCGCGCGATTTACCCTTGATGCTTCATGTCCGCGACAGCGACAAGTCTCTCGCTGACGCGCACCGGGATATGCTAGCTCTCCTCCGTCAGAAAAAAGAAATTGCTGGATCGCGTCTCTGTGGGAATGTTCATTTTTTCTCACAAACAATAGATATTGCGCGGGAATATTTTGCTCTGGGATTTTCCATTTCTTTTACGGGAGTGATCACTTTTGCGCGTGAGTATGACGAGGTAATTCGCTTATCGCCACTTGACCGTATTATGTCCGAGACTGATTGCCCTTATGCTACTCCCATCCCGTACCGTGGCAAGCGCAACGAGCCGATTTTTGTAGAGGAAGTGGTCAAAAAGATTGCCGAGATCCGTAACGAAGATTTTGAAACGGTACGCAAAGTGCTTGTTCAAAATGCTCTGCGTATGTTTAGAATAGAATATTGAATATCAAACATTGAGAGAGGAAATTCATTCGGGTCATTCTATATTCTATATTCCATATTCAATCTTTAATATTCAACCCGACTTTTTTGACTTGCGGGCGCTTCTCTGATAGGATTACTTGCATTACTAGGTTAATGGGGGGAACCCCGTAAGAATATGGATCATAATGAACACACGGAGCCGCGCGTATATGAGCTCGGCTACCATCTTGTGCCGTCGCTGTCTGTAGAGCAGATTCCAGCGACAGCAGGAGCCGTGCGTGGGATGATAGAGAAACTCGGCGGCAATATTATTGCTGACGAGTTACCTGTATTTATCGACCTCGCATACCAGATTGTAAAGACTATCGACCACAAGAATAAGCGTTTTGACAATGCTTATTTTGGTTTTATTAAATTTGAAGGCGATCCTTCAAATATCGCTAAACTTGAAAGCGATATTAAGGGGGACGAGAATATTCTTCGCTATATTCTCGCTAAAACTCTTCGCGAAGATACTTTTATCTCAAAGAGGATCTCTTCGTCAAAAATAAAGGAACCCCTTGCTTTTAGCGAAGAAAAATCTGTTAAGGATACAGAAGATGTTGATGTAAAAGAGGGGGAGATTAAAGAGAGCGGGGAAAAGATAAAAGATAGTGACCTCGACAAGGTTATAGAGGATTTGGTAGTATAAGTGGAGCAGAACAGCAAAATAATAAAATAGCAAAATATTCAACTATTCATTATTCTATTATTAACTATTAATTATTCCACTATGTATCTAAACAAAGCAATCATTTACGGGAACCTTACGCGCGATCCGGAGCTCAAATCACTTCCTTCGGGGGTTAAGGTAACCAGTTTCAGTATTGCCACGAATCGTGTCTGGAAAGACAAAGCGGGAGCTAAACAAGAAAGTGTTGACTATCACAACATTGTTCTTTTTGGGAGACTTGCCGAGCTTGCCGCTCAATATCTTAAAAATCGGCCATCGGCGCTGATTGAAGGGCGTATGCAGACACTCAGTTGGGATGATGCGGCGGGAGGCAAAAAATATCGCA
>CAYIHV010000103.1:0-2283 GCA_964363315.1 uncultured Candidatus Saccharibacteria bacterium | reverse complement strand
TGTTGCAGACCATATTCGCACTTCGGTGATGATGATCGCGGACGGAGTACTTCCTTCAAATACGGATCGAGGGTACATTTTGCGCCGTCTTCTTCGCCGGGCGGTTCGTTATGCGGATGTACTCGGCATCTCGCATAATACGCTTTCTTTACTTGTGCCAGTTGTTGCCGAGAAATACAAGGGTATCTATGACAATGTGGCAGATATGAATAGTGTAATTACTAAAGAAATAATGGACGAAGAAAACAAATTTAGGAAGACACTTGAAAGAGGGTTAAAGGAACTCACACATATTCTCAAGAAAGGAACAGTTTCCGGAGTAGAGGCCTTTACTCTTTTTTCAACCTATGGTTTTCCTATTGAGATGACCGAGGAGATTGCCGAAGAAGTTGGTGAAACGGTAAATCGCGCGGAATATGACGATGAATTAAAAAAACATCAAGAACTTTCTCGCGCGGGCGCAGAACAAAAGTTTAAAGGAGGAATGGCGGGGGAGAGCGAGATGGCGGTTAAATATCACACGGCGACACATTTGCTCCACCAGGCGCTCCGGCAAGTTTTGGGCGACAGCGTTCTTCAAAAAGGTTCAAATATCACCGATGAACGGCTCCGTTTTGATTTTTCGTATGCGGAAAAGATGACCGATGAACAGAAAAAAGCCATTGAGGATATTGTCAATAGAAAAATTACCGAGGCGCTTCCAGTAACCTATGAAGATATGGGAATAGAGGAAGCGCGTCGCCTTGGTGCAATGGGACTCTTTGGTGATAAATACGGAGAAATCGTGCGCGTATATCAGATAGGAGAGGGTGATCAGAAATTCAGTCTTGAAATTTGCGGAGGTCCCCATATCTCAAACACCAGCGAGCTTGGACACTTTAAAATAATAAAAGAAGAATCTGTCGCGCAGGGCATTCGGCGGATTAAGGCAGTGTTGGTTTAATTGAGAAATGAGGTATAATATAAAATAATAGAAAAATACTTAAGAAATAAATTATAAAACATATTGCGGAAGAATTAATGAAATGAAATAAGGGAGCAGTTGAATTTGGTGTATACTGTCTATACGATGTTACTCAATTTTTTTAAAAAAAAGAAAACAATAACGCTCATCCTTGACATCGGTTCGGCAAGCGTTGGCGCGGCGCTTGTAAGGATAGAAGAAGGGAAACCCCCGCACATTCTCTTAACAATTCGCGAGAACATACCCCTTCAGGGGATACTCTCGTCCGTGCGATTTGTTGCAGGGGCAAACCATGCGCTCACGCAGATCTTTAAAAAGATTCAAGCAAATAAAAAAGATTATATCATCCCTTCGCGTATTTTCTGCACGCTTTCTTCCCCATGGTTTCTTCTGAAGATCCGCCACGCGCGTGTTGTTATGGATAATCAATTTGAAGTTACCGAGGAATTAATGAATTCTCTCCTTAATGAAGAGATTGAACATCTTAAAGAAGAATTAAAGGAGACACTTCCGCTTAAGGATATTGAGATCATTGAGAAGAAAATAATTCAGATAAAATTAAACGGGTATCAAATTGAGAACCCTTATGGCAAGAAAACTTCCAGTGTTGATATCGTCGCGACGATAAGCTTGTCTTCTCACCGCGCTCTTGAAAATATAAGAAATATTGTTAATAATTTTTTTCATACCACGGATTTTCATATTGGTGTATTTCCACTCACCACATTTAGCGCCATCAGAGATATGTACCCTTATCGGCAAGACTTTATCGCGGTAGATATTGCAGGAGAGGCGACAGATATATCCCTTGTGAATGACGATATATTGGCGGGGACGGCATTCTTTTCCTATGGGAGAAATTATTTTATCCGCGAGATATCAGTTGGGCAGAAAACTTCTCAAGAAGAAGCGGAAACACTCTTTGGCATGTATCTTCGTGAAGAAATTGAAGAGAGAAAATATATTCAGATCAAAAATATTATTGAGCAAAGTCGCGCAGAGTGGATAGCGAATTTCAGGAAGACCATCGCCTCTCTTGTAGGGGACGGGAGACCTGGACATATGGTATTTTACACTGCGGACACGGATGTATCAAGCTTCTTCGGGAATCTGATTAAAGAAGTATTTGCAGAGCTATCTCGCCAAAAAGAGATTGAGATTGAATATATTGACGCAAAGGCAATGGCGAACTTCGTTTCCTTTGAGAGTGGTATTGTCCGAGACCCGTTCCTTGCCATTGAAGCCCTCTTTTTGGAAAAGATATCTACTGACCTTTCCTACTTAGCTTAACGAAAAACACACTACTTTTGCGCCACGCT
>CAYIHV010000102.1:0-2295 GCA_964363315.1 uncultured Candidatus Saccharibacteria bacterium | reverse complement strand
AAAGCCACTATTATTAAAATGAAACGAGAGATATTGTTGGTAATCCTAATTGCCGCATACCCGAAAAAATATCCTACGGACATCTGTAAAATGACCCATACAACCGAAGCAAGCGATTCTGCCTTTATAAAAAGACCAAAATCTATCTTAAGGACTCCTGCCATGATGACCACCATGTGATTTACTCCATAAATAAATTTTGATATAAAGATTGAAATAAAGGGACGCTCGCGAAGATGAGGCAGAAAATAAAAAATGGTCTTTTCCGCGCGCGCGACAATTTTTTTCGTAAAACCATGCGTACCGATAATGGTGCCGAGGTAATACCAGAGCATATTTCCCACAATCACCCCGCCAAGAGATACCAAAAAGACATCCACAAGGTCAAAAACTTTCAAATGGATGAGTATTGCCGCAATAATAAGGAAAATCTCTCCCTCAAGCACCATCATAAAGAACAATAAAACATATCCGATACTTCGGTGATCAAGAATAAATGGAATAATGTGCTCAATGGTTAGATTTTGCATTATAGGAATAGAAAATAGTAAGGAGAAGATAGAAGATGCGGAAAAAATAAAGTTTCTGAATTTATTCTACTTGCTACTTTCTGTTTTCCGCTGGAATAAGATTTTTTTGTTCACCTCTTATAAAAGCTTGTATATTCTCAATTGTCGTATCCAGAATACGACAGATTGCCTCTTTGGTGTTAAAAGCATTATGGGGAGAAACGACAGTGCGCGGATGCTCAATGATATAGTGATTCTCAAGCGTAATTTTTAAATCAATGGCGCTCGGATTTTCATTGAAAACGAGTTTTGTCTCATCTTCAATGAACATCTCCTCCTCAAGAACATCAAGGCACACTCCCGAAAAAATCCCCTCTTTCAATCCATAGGCAATTGCGGCTGTTTCAATGAGTCCGCCCCGCGCCGTATTGATGAGAACACTTCCTTTTTTCATTTTGCCGATATTCCCTCTATTCAGAATATGGTGCGTCTCCTTCGTATACGGCAAATGAAAACTTACGATATCGGATATTTCAAGAAGTTCGTTGAGAGATGTGTACTGAAAACCGAGACTTTCTGCCATTTTCTCATTGGGAAAAGCGTCAAATGCAACCACATTCATTCCAAACCCTTTTGCGATGCGGATAACATATTGCCCTATCCTCCCCGTACCTACGACTCCTATCGTCTTTCCATCAAGGTCAAACCCGCGCAGTTCCTCGGTCTGAGAGAAAAGGTTTTCGTTGCGAACCCTCTTTTCACAAAGGAGAATCTTGCGAGAGAGCGTAAGGAGGAGCGCAAAGGAAAATTCAGCGACAGTATTTTGTCCGTATGCGGGCACATATGACACGCTTATTCCCCGTGCTCTTGTTTCATCACTATCAATATGGTCAAATCCCGTTGAGCGAGTTACAATATGTTTCAAGTTTGGAAAATGGTCAAGAGCATTCTTCCCTATGCGAGAATTCACAAAAATAGAGAGCAAGGTTGCTTCATTATCGCGTAAATCCGGATAATCCGCTATTGTCCCTTTTAAAAAAGATATCTCTTGTCCCAAAACTCTCTCTTTTATATACCCCGCCTCCCAGTCTTCATTATAAAAAAATATGATTTTCATTGTGGTGCTCTCTCATTATACGCCCTATGAATATAAAACGCCACCTTGCTTATTCATCAAAAATCTGACATAGTTACAAGAATGAAATGCCATAGACGGAGGGTCCAATTCAGAGTCTTATATTCTTAAATTCCTGCGATTGATTTATGATTGAAACATTCTTTGGCGGTATTTTCTATATATTTCTCTTTATGACCCTCTATCTTGAGGTCTTTTTCCTTGTTACTTTTTTGGAGAGACAAGAAGAGTTTACGCAAAGAGAGAGGGGGGGCAAACTCCCATATTACCCTTCCGCGACCATCATCGTCCCCGTATGGAACGAAGAAAAAACCGTCTCGGCAACCGTCCACTCTCTTCTCCGTTTGCATTATCCAAAAAATAAGCTGAATATCGTCATTGTGGACGATGGCTCCACCGATCGCACATGGGAGATTGTCCAAAGATTTGTAAACAATCCCCGCGTAACTCTCCTCAGAAAGACGAATGGGGGCAAACACACCGCAGTCAATCTTGCCATCAAACAAGCAAGCACCGAGCTTATTGGATGTCTTGACGCAGACTCATTTGCGGAAAAAGACGCGCTCACGGAAATTGCGCGCGCTTTTAATGATGACCCGCATACGATGGCGGTAACACCGATGCTTGTCGTTCACGAGCCGAAGACCATTC
>CAYIHV010000101.1:0-2305 GCA_964363315.1 uncultured Candidatus Saccharibacteria bacterium | reverse complement strand
TGAAATAGCATCGCCAAGACCATTAAAGAAAAGAATGTCCTCGGCGGTAATCTGCGCGCCACCTTTGCTATTTCTGCTTTCCGCCAAGAATTCACGGGTTTCAAGAAGCCCTTTTGTTGGCGAATATGCGAAGCTTTTATCATCATTCGCAATAGTTTCAATAATTATCTCTTTAATCCACGGCGAAATGGGCTCGCCTTTTTGCACTGGATCGCCAATGTTTTCCCATACCATAGGAACGCCAAGCGTTTCAAGTTTTTTACCCACTTCAGTAATCTCACGAATCTCATAGGTGAGTTCCCCTGCTCCCGGATGTACGATATTTGCTCTCATTCATCCAAATATACACGCCAAATCCATAAATCGCAAATCCGGTTAGTGAAAAAGAAAATCGCGTTGGAATTTTACGCAAATTCTGCTAGGATAGGAGACGGAGGAGTACCAAAGCGGTCTAATGGAACGGTCTTGAAAACCGTCGTCTCGGAAACGGGACCGCGAGTTCGAATCTCGCCTCCTCCGCAATCAAGATTTTTATGTCTCAAAATAAAATTCAAAAATTAAAAGAAGAAGTCGGGCGATTGAGAAAAACTTTAAAAAAACGGGAAAAAGAGCTTAGGAGGGCGCGGCTCTTGACTGATTATGACGCGCTCACGGGGCTTTACAATCGTCGCGGGTTTATTAGCGAGTCAGAAAAATTCATTAAAGAGATTCAGCCAAAAGAGGCGCATGCCAAAAAACGCCGTTTTCATATTGAAAATTTCTCAATAATTTTTATTGATTTGGATAATCTAAAAATGGTAAATGATTCATACGGCCATAAAACCGGTGATAAATTTATAAAAATGGTCGGGAGTATTTTGCAAGAACATCTACGAGATATTGATATTGTGGCAAGATGGGGCGGGGACGAGTTTGTTGTCGGTCTTGTCAACCTTAATGAGGAACAAGCGCGCAAAGTGGGAGAAAAATTAAAAAAGAAAATATCGTTGATAAAAATATCAAAAACAAAAATAAATTTTGGAGCAAGTTTTGGTATCGTCGCCGCTAAAAACAAAAAACGCTCTATTCTTTACCTCTCCGAGTTGATAGAAAAAGCCGATATGGCAATGTATGAGGCGAAAAGAGAAAAAATAAAGGCATCCTCGTAATGATGTATAAAGATTTGGTAAATAAAAACGAATTGAGTAACGGGGCAGATGATTCTGCCGCTTGCTTCGCTCGGTGACTAATTCGTATTGGATTTCTGGGAAAAAAGAAATGATTCACCAATAAAAATGGTATCAGTAACAATTCTAGTACAATTTATTCAATTTTACGCGGGTTTGGGGACCAACAACAGAACCATCACCGATTATGTTCATTTCTTTTTGAAAAGTGGCAAGCGCCGAGCGCGTACATTCTCCAAAAAATCCAGAGAGCGGGCAATCATTTTTTGTCATTCCTTGGGGAGGATATGTTCCATAAAGCATGAGCGCCGTCTGGAGAGACAATGTCTCTTTGTTTGCTCTTTCACTTTTGCCAAAAGACGCTGACCAATCATAGGGGAGGAGGGTCGTACTCTGCGATTTCATAATAGACAATGTCTCTCCGAAAAAATCTTCAAGACCAAGGTAGGTTTGAAAGGCAAGCTCTTTAAAAATTTCCTTTCGTATCGTCGGGTTGGAAAATTGCGGTTCATAAATATACCCATACTCAATGAGCATACTTACCCCATCAACCGTATTTCCGCTTCCTATGGCAATCAAATCCTGTTCCTCAACCACCCCATCGTCCTCATTGGGCAGGTTACTTGTCGCAAAGAAATTAGCGAGGCGAGCAAATATCTTTAAAGCAACCGCTCTTGTCGCTTGCGCATTTGAATATTGTCTTTCGGGAATATAAATAGCCACACCGCGATATTCCCCTTCTTGCCGAGAGTATTTGCGCGGATAATCATTGAAATGAATGTGGAGGACAATGTCCATCTCATTTTCATTCGCCCACTTATTGATGCCGTACAATCGCACGGCGACATCGTTGGTGACAGAGTTGTGAGACACAATATCATCAACTCTGGTAACCCTGCCTTCATTTACCAAATGCGTCATTTCTGTCTTTTGTGAAGAAATAAATGAAATAATATCTTGACGCCGTTCGTCAAAATAATGCTGTATTTCTGGGTTCCATAATTCTTTGCCTCTCGTGAGATAAACATCGTAATGAGGATTTTCAGAAAGATATATGGCGAGTTCCTGCCCGAGATCAACCGTAAAATCACGCTCTTTTAAATCTCTGAATTCAGCTCCGCCAAAATCTGGTTCATGCC
>CAYIHV010000100.1:0-2332 GCA_964363315.1 uncultured Candidatus Saccharibacteria bacterium | reverse complement strand
TTACGCTTACGCATTAAAAATAAACGGCTCATAATACCCCCATTGTGAACCCTAGGCGGAGATAGTCAAGAAAGGATTCGATTGCTCCTCGTTAGAAAATGTTGCGCAAAATCCTCGAATAGATTATGGATATTTGGGGTTGGTAGGGGAAAACCATACACAAATAACGCACGGGTGATCTCTTCTGGAATTTTCTTCCCAAGCCTATTATCTATATTTTCAAGATTTGTATATATAAACTCAATATAACTTTCGTTTGAACCATCTCCAAACTGCGAAGTATAAAATGGGGCATTTGGCAGAAAAATAGTATCCGGAGACATGTATTGTGAGAAAATGTCTAATAACTTTTTATAGTTTTTAATTGATTTGTCAGGAGTACTTAATAAGCCGATATACGGCACTACCGTTTCGGTCTCTCTGTACATTGCTAAATTGGGATGGATTAAAGTAATATAATCGTTCCAGTGCTCAACTTTATTGCGAAAATAAAGAAAGCGACTTTTGTTGCGAAACATCTCAGACCCCACAAGGGAATCAAGCATGATTTCATCACTGCGCTTTTCCAAAAATCTAATTAATTGTGATATTTGAGAATAAAGCGTGCACAAGAGTAAAAGTAATTGAAAGAAAGGGTCTGTGTTTTCGTTAAGACGCATGGGGGCGTCTTGAGTAGAGATTGCTTTTGCTAGGTTAGATAAACGATAAAAGTACGAGCGAGAAAACGAATCAAAATTTTTATATGCGATATTTGTATATCGCAGTTTATATATGAGTGGTGTATATAAGTTATCGTCCGATTGACACACCATTGATTCAATTAGTACATCTAGGGGCGTATTTTTTGTTCCCATTTTCCAATTTTCTATACTATATATTACTACCATTACTAATGTGAAGGCATACGACTTTCACACAATCTTGCCGACGGTTTCGTATTGTTTTCATTTATACATCCTATAACATTCTTGTTTTTCTATCTCCGCCTTATCACGCTCTTCCTGCATTAGTGTATTACCCTCATCAAGGGGTACAGGCGAACAATTATCTTTTCTATCGGAATACTGCATATTAAAGGACTCGCATTTAGATTTAAAGTCGGGGTCTCTTGTCTCCATAACAAGATCGCGCACAAGCGCAATCCCTCTCTCCATTACAACCTCTGCGTTATTGAGACATTGCTCGAGTTGTTCTCTGTCTGCCAACTCCTGCCGATCATCTCGTGAAGGTATGAGTTTATATGCAACAGAAAGAACAAATATAATAATCAATAGCAACACAATGCTTTTGATATTAAAGTCGCCAAGGATAGATTTGTTTGGTGATTGGTAGTTTTTGTTTTCCATATAATAAGTTATGTGATTAAAACTCACTCACAAAACACCACTTCCTCTATCGGCATTTTTAATTGCTCCGCGAACCATGCGCGGACGGTTTCTTCGTCGCCGAGCGCGTCAATAAGTTTGTTTTGAAGGGCAAGTGAGGCGGGCATTGATGAACCGTCAGCAAGTTTCGCTACTTGTTCAACCGGCAGATTTCTGTTTTCCGCGACCTCTTTTACAAACTGCTCATGATAGATTTTTAAGTCGCGCTCAAGCAGGGCGCGCTCGTCAGCGGTAAGCTGCTTGTCTGGGTTTCCGTAGTCCTTGAATTGCGCGGATACTAGCGAAATATACCGGACGCCGTTTTCTGCATTCTGCTCCGTGTTATCTAAATACGACATTGTTATACCAATGCTTCCGATATCGGAAAAGGGGGAGGCAAAAATAATATCCGCCCCCGTCGCGGCAAGATACGCGCCCGAAGTCCCCGCTTCTCCGATAAGTGCGGCAACGGGCATTGCCGATGCCTTGAATAAATTCGCGATGACTTCCGAGGCAACAGGGGTTCCGCCATACGAATCAATAGGCGCGAAAATGCCGCGTATATTCGGGTCATCTTGCGCCGCCTGAACCGTGGCGCGAACATCTCCCGCGCTTGTTGTTATTAGCGCATCTTCGCCTACATAGCCATTTGCCCCGTCATACGCGATGATATCGCCAACAATCGGAATCACGGCAATATTGCAGTAGCCATCACTCAATAAAAAACTCCCATCGTATCCGCTCCGTTCATCATACCAGCTTCCGAATGCCTGAAGTCCGAGAATAAACACGATAAGAATCGCGACGGCGCACAAGACAATGATCCCGATTTCATGACGAAGTGTTTTCATAATCCCCATTGTGAACCCTAGACGGAGATAGTCAAGAACTAATTCTTTCAGTGTCCATGGCCGGTTTCTATGTGTCCGTCAAAAATGTTTGGGTCGGCTTCACCTTCCACATGAAGT
>CAYIHV010000099.1:0-2340 GCA_964363315.1 uncultured Candidatus Saccharibacteria bacterium | reverse complement strand
GAAAAATAAATAGCTCGTGGCCGCATGGCCGAGAAATTATTTATTTTCAAACCAACTTTGTAATTTTTCTTCGAAATCAAAATCTTATTCTACGCATTCTGAAAGGAAAGACATGAGATGCCCCTCTATCACTAACAGAGCGCCCCGAACAAAAGTATCTTTCCGCAAGGGCGTGTGATCCCATGCAGACAGGTTGTCATACGCTGTAAGAAAACCATCTGTGAGACGGTTCAAATGCGAAGCTTTTTTCTCGTCATATTTCATCGCATAGAATACGCGCGCCCTGCGGGTAGGTTTGCCCTTATCGTCCTTGCCTTTGGGCGAATTTTTGAAAAAATCTGTCTTGGTCACCTCCTCTTCAGGAGCAAGCGCACGCAATAAATTATCGATCAACCGACGCATAGAGCTACTCGCTTGTCCGATGTAATCAGGCTTTTTAGCTTGAAATGCTGACCATACACCCAGTCTGAATTCGACAAGTGCTGGGTCGACTTTAGATAGTAGTTTATCTATAAGTTGCTGATGCTCAGAAATTTCTTCCTCTGTTATCTCTGTAGGCTCGCTTGCCGTTTCCAGTGTTGGAATTACTATCTCTGATGGATATCCAGGAAGGGAACGCGCCATCAAGTTGAGGCTACTACTTATCAGCATTGAAGACGCTGGAAGAGTAGTAGATAATGAAGGTATATTTCCGGTCACGTCAATAGTTTGAAGAACCGAATTAGCCAACACTTGCTGGTGTCCGAGTGTTTCCAGAAAAAGGCCAGTCACTTTCTGAGTTGCCTCAACTTGTGAAGCAAGGATAGATCCTGTTCCAAATAGTTTTGAAGTGTTAATACTCGCGAGTCCGATCTCAGCTATGGTCCCGCTGTTAGGAAGAACTACGCGATCTATGTAGTCGTTGATGTTGATACTTGCCAACCCACGCAGAGCTTTTGGGCTGAGGGCAGACGCTGTTTGTAATAGAATTTCTTGCTGGTCAATTGCGCTACGGTAATTTTTCAAAAAACCACTCTCCAACATTCCGACGGAAAGTCCTGAGGCAAGGTCATTCGCGGCACGGACACTCTCTAACACACTCATAGTTATTGGTGTGTTAAGGAAGGAGTTGGCACTAATCGCTGAATAGTCGTCTTTTTTGCTTTCCTTTTTAGGTTGCTTATCTCCTGTCATAATTTTATCTGGCAATTATTTCTTCTGCTCATGAAGATATTGCATATACTTTATCCAATCTTTCGCATGAATTTGAAGCCGCTCCAAATCGTTTTTTGTAATGGGGTTATTATGAGCAACGACATTTCTTGTTGGAGTTAACTCGGCCAATTTTCCCGGCAGATTTTTTTCTGCGCCTTTTTTAAAATACTTTGAAAATTCAGAGTCAAAACTTTTCATCAACTGCAATAAGTCAGAGTAATCCGTATAATAAATTTCATGTACCCCTCTCTTTGCGTGATGCCAATTCTCAGCCTCGTTACTTTTTCTACCCGCAACCTTTTTAGCGATCTCCGATATAGCCTTTTTCTTTCCAACTTCTAACCACCAGTCACGCCCGTATTTTGCAAGTAAAACTCTTTCTATAAATGAACGGAGTGAATTTTCAAGAATAAACAATATTGAATATGCCTCTGTTGATACCGCAGAAAGACTAGAGTAGATTGAACCACTCAAAAAGGGGTCTTGAAAATCAATATTTGCGTCAAAAGTCTTTGTGATTAGTCTGCCTCGTCGTGTTGTTGGGATAGTTGTACTCGTTAACACCGATCTAATCTCAGTCTGCTTGTCTTGACCAAGTTTACGTTGGGCAGTTGCTGCGCCAACTTTATATTTTCTAGCAAATAGAATTAGTGCGGATTCAGAAGCAATACCTTTTCTGCTGGCCATTGCACTTACAGCTTTTACAATATTTAAGTTTGGCTTACCCAATTTTTTTGCGATCTTTGCAACTAGCTTCTTGTCTAAAACCGGATGTCTCCCCATAAATTATTTTTTCTTAAGTCCCTTGAGGAAGTTATTCACAGAGTGAACATCCATTCGCAGTTTTTTCGCTATATCCCCCTGAGACAGGTTCAGTGTGAACAAATCCAGCACGAGTTGTTTCTTGATAAGGTCCTTAATTTCCTCAATTGGATCAGAGTTTTGTTTTTTCTTAGCCATATAGTTTTATTTTTTTGATTTATTACTTTTAATTCGACTTCTAGTAACATTCACAGTATTTGCCGTCGTGTTTAGTATTTATGCAATCTACGTAGGAGTTAAGCCAAAACGGTCAAGCATTTCAATGTTTTAAGTAGTTGTGGCTTTGCTATTCATCGAAAGAAGATTGAGGGCAATAAGAACCCC
>CAYIHV010000098.1:0-2438 GCA_964363315.1 uncultured Candidatus Saccharibacteria bacterium | reverse complement strand
ATCGCCCACAAATAAAAAAGGCCCCAATGCTTTGCATTGTGACCTAATGTTTGTGGGCGATGAGGGACTTGAACCCCCGACCTTTCCGGTGTAAACGGATTGCTCTACCAACTGAGCTAATCGCCCTTTATCATGTATCCTTTAAGAATAAAGAAATAGTACCTTATTATTCAGATAAATTCAAATAGATGTATAATGAATTCAAACGATTATGCTCATCCCTGTTTTATACGAAGATGATGAAGTTCTTGCTCTCAATAAGCCGGCAGGTCTTGTTGTACATTCTGACGGTCGGACAAAAGAAAAAACGCTTGCCGATTGGGTTAGTGAGCGTTACCCGGATATTAAAGAACGAGAAGTGGGCGAACCGATCATTCTTGCTTCTGGGAGCGAAATAAAAAAATACGGTATTGTACATCGTCTGGACAGAGACACTTCCGGAGTGATTCTAGTTGCAAAAACCCAAGAATCCTTTTTGAACCTTAAAACACAATTTCAATCTCGCGAAATCAAGAAAAATTATAAAGCGATTGCGCACGGATTCTTTAAAAAGACGCACGGCAGTATCAATAAGCCAATTGCGCGCTCGGCAAATGATTTTCGCAAATGGTCGGCTGAATATGGCGCGCGCGGAGAAAAGAGGGAAGCGATAACAGAGTATCAAGCTCTTAAACAAGGAGAAGCTCGGACAGATGTGAGAAAAAAGAAATCCGAAATGATTAAGCTTTCATTTGTAGATATTTTTCCCCGCACGGGACGCACACATCAGATCCGTGTGCATTTTAAAGCGATCGGACATCCGCTACTTTGCGACGCTCTGTACGCGCCAAAGATGCCTTGCGCTTTAGGTTTTAAGCGAACAGCTTTGCACTCCTCGTCTATTGTATTTCAATGGATTAATGGAGGAGAAAAGAGAGTTGAGGCGCCACTTCCCGATGATTTCTCCTCCGCGCTCGCTGACACCTCTGTTTGTTCGTGGATATTTCTGCAGTAGAAAGCTTTGCTTGCGGAGCTCGGTATCTTATGCTAGAGTAACGCATATTTGTTATGAATCCCGTTAGAGTTTTTTGTGCTTTTCACTAAGGATAGGAAAATAAATAATGGGCAGTATAACATATTATTATAAATCTAAATGACAAAAACTCTAACGGGATGAAAAATGAAACAACAATACAGATGACACCTATATCTATGGCAGAACGCAAGAATCTACCTCTTCGCGCAGGCACTACGGTCAAGGTTCATCTAAAGATCCAAGAAAAAGGAAAGACCCGCACCCAAGTCTTTGAAGGGCTCGTCCTTTCAGTAAAAGGAGGCAAAGGAAACGGTGCTATGTTTACAGTTCGCAAGGTTGCGAGCGGTGTGGGTATGGAAAAGATTTTTCCTCTCTATTCACCCTCAATTGATAAGATTGAAATTGTTCGTCAGTCAAAAGTTGGTCGCTCAAAACTTAATTATGTTCGTGGCAATGTTGCCCGTGAAGTGAAACGCAAAATGCGTCACACAAAGACAGGGTCTACGGTTCCTGTTCAGGAAGAGGAAGAAATAGAAACATCAGCAGAATAAAAAACGCGAGGAGATCCTCGCGTTTTGAGTTATATAAATTGGTAGACGCTATTACCTTGAGGTGATATAATATTGGTTATGGGATTAAGGGGTCCAAAACCAAAAGGGAAGGTGAGACTCAAATGGTCTGCTAACTTTGCTTATGCGGTAGGACTTTTAGCGTCTGATGGGTGCCTATCAAATGATGGGCGACACATAGATCTAACCTCAAAAGATACGGAACAACTCAGTAATTTTTTGGTTGCCCTTGGTGTTGATGTAAGAATCACTTCCAAGTGTTCATCATCTGGCAGAAAATACCAAAGGGTACAATTTGGAGATGTCCTATTTTATCAATTTCTTGAGATTATTGGTTTTACTCCAGCAAAGTCTAAAACTATTGGGGTATTACTAATTCCAAAAAAATACTTCTTTGATTTTTTGCGAGGTTCATTTGATGGCGATGGCTGTTTTTATTCCTATTGGGATCCACGCTGGAGGTCGAGTCATATGTTTTATATTGAATTTGTATCTGCTAGCAAACTGCATATTGATTGGATAAGAAATGAAATTTTTGAAAAATTCGCAATTAATGGACATCTTGCCAAAGACGGTAGTGGCTCAACTCATCAATTGAAATACGCAAAAAAAGAAGCACTGGTAATTATTAAAAAAATGTATTATAGTCCTAATGTTCTTTGTTTAAGTAGAAAAAAAGAGAAGATACAAAGAGCATTATTGGTTGAGGAAAAACAACAAAAGAAGTATCATTTAAAGAATGCGCAGGTGGTGTAACGGTAGCCACGCAGCCTTGAGGTGGCTGTGCCCATTGCGGGCGTGGAGGTTCAAGTCCTCTCCTGCGCACAAGTAGAGACATTTTCAGGATTAGGAAA
>CAYIHV010000097.1:0-2462 GCA_964363315.1 uncultured Candidatus Saccharibacteria bacterium | reverse complement strand
GGATATTTTGCTCTATCGCGAGCTCCAAAAACTTCTTACAACTTATGTGGACAATTTGCCTCACCTTGTTGGCAATGATGGTCGCTTGCATACGACTTTGAACCAAGCGGGAACGACCACGGGACGGATGTCTTCGTCAAATCCAAACCTCCAAAACATCCCCATTCGCGGTGACCTAGGCGCAGATGTGAGAAATGCGTTTATTGTTCCTTCCGACAAGACACTGCTTTCTTTTGATTATTCTCAAATAGAAATGCGCGTCCTCGCGGCGCTTGCGGGGGACGAAGAACTTGAAAAAGTCTTTCTCACGGGGGCGGATGTGCACACCACGGTTGCGGCGCGTGTTTTTAAGGTCAAAAAAGAGGAAGTGACTGCCGAAATGCGTCGTCGCGCAAAGGTCATCAATTTTGGTATCGTATATGGGATGGGGGTGAATGCGCTCAAGGAAAATCTAGGTTCGTCGCGCGCGGAGGCGCAGGATTTTTATGATCAATATTTTATTACCTTCCCCAAGATCGCGCGCTATTTTGAGGAAGTAAAAGCGCGCGCGAAAAAGGACGGCTTTACCACGACCTATTTTGGGCGCAAGCGTTCTTTTGCGGGGATTAAATCCCCTATCCCCTATATTCGCGCAAGCGCTGAAAGGCAAGCGGGGAACGCGCCCCTTCAGGGAACGGCGGCCGACATTATCAAGATTGCGATGAAAAAAGCGCATGATGATTTAAGCAAAGCGGGACTTTTAGATAAGGTGCGCCCACTTCTCCAAATCCACGATGAACTTTTATACGAGGTCAATAACGAGGATGTGGATGTCGCGAGCATCATCATCAAAAATGCGATGGAACATGCGGTTACATTTCCAGTACCCCTTACAGTCTCTATGAAGAAAGGAGTAAAATGGGGATCACTACAATCACTTAGTACTCCGACCACTAAGTAAAAGAATATTATGTTATACATCATTCACGGCAATGACAGAGAGAAAGGAAGCGCGCAGTTTCGCGCGCTTCGCGATAAATTCTCGAAAGAAGGGGTGAACATTGAGGATGTCCAAGAAGGAACTATCTCCGAGAAGATGCTTGACGAAAAGTCGTCCGCGCGCGCGCTTTTCGGAGGTGCTACGCTTTTTCTCCTCAACAATATCCTTACAGAGAAAGAGGAACAAGATATCTTTGTTTCGTGCGCAGAGAAGTTAAAAAATTCAAAAAATCACTTTCTCGTATTTGAGCCCTCATTATCAAAAGATTTTGCAAAGGAAGTTGCCTCTTATGCAACAGAACATTTTGAACATTTCAAAAAAACCGACGACCGACCCCAATTCAATATCTTTTCTCTCGGAGACGCTCTCGGCGAACGCAATAAAAAAGAGCTCTGGGTCTTGTATCAAAGAGCGGTTGGAGCGGGATGTTCTTCGGAAGAAATAAGTGGAACGCTCTTTTGGGCAATAAAAAACATGGCGCTTATGAAGAATGCGAAAAAGGGTGATGATTGCGGGCTTAACCCATTTGTTGCAAAAAAAACACGAGGTTTTGCATCACACTATACGATGGAAGAAATAAATTCATTATCGCGAAAAATCGTAACGCTCTACCACGAAGCGCATCGCGGTGGCGAGCCGATGGGCATCGCGCTTGAGCGTTTTATCTTGAATCTGTAAAAGTACCCCACTGACTACCTATACGGCACTATAGTACCATATAGGTAGTCAGTGGGGTTTTGAGCCCGTGGTAGGTCTAATAGAAAAAGGGCCAATGCGAGAAGCAAAGGCCCTTTTTTATGTAAACTGTCCCCAAGCGGGCGGACAGAATAAATGTGCAAAAAGAACTATCTGAGAACTTGTCCAGTATATTGCTTTTGAGGCAGTGTTTTTTGATTTTGAGCGAGACGAAGTTAAAAATTTCGAGGAATATGAATATATCTCGAGAGATTTTTAACAAGTCGTAGCCAAGATCAGGAAACCACTGTACAAAATGAATATGGTGGGTAAGCTCTTACACTGACTATATTATTAAGGTGCCAGCGGGCTCGGTGTATTGAGCAAAGAACAATTTTGATTCCTATTTTTATAAAGGTCTTTCAACAGCAACCCTTAAATAAGAAATTATTTTTGTGATTTTTGTAAAAGCTGTTCAACTCAGCTCATACTTTAAGAAACCACATCAAACTTCCTCTCTTTATTATATCACAAACAGTTATTTTTATGCAACACAAGATAGATAGGGAGCGAGTGTGGACAATTCTTGAAATAGTTCGGACGCATTTCGCCGCCTGCGGCGGCGAGGGTCTGGCCAAAAATTCCGAACCGAAATCCTGAACTTTGACAATTTCACCCCGTTAGAAATTTCCTGCGGGATTTCTCAAAAATGAGATGAAAACTCTACAATTAGTAATATCATAAGAGTTACAATTACTGACCTTTCCTACTTAGCTTAATAGAACAAACGCGATGACTTTCGCGCCAC
>CAYIHV010000096.1:0-2474 GCA_964363315.1 uncultured Candidatus Saccharibacteria bacterium | reverse complement strand
GGAAGGTAATGTATATAGACATTACCTTCGCCTCTTGCGTAGATTACTGAGTTGTGGTAGAGTCCGCGCTAGAAGAAATCCATGGTGGGTTTCTCAAAACTGCACCTTTACATAGGAGGAATAACAGATGAAAGAGCGCGGAATAATTCTCGTGGTCTCCGGACCTTCGGGTGTTGGAAAGGATACTGTCATCAACATCATCACTTCCGCCTCGGACTTCGCGAAATTACCCACATGTACGACACGCAAGCCACGACCGGGAGAAATCAATGGTGTCCATTATCACTTTGTGGACGAAACCGCTTTCATCTCCTTGCATAATAGTGGCAAACTTCTCGATCATGTCGTGATCACCGGCAACCATTATGGCTTACCACTTGAAGCATTGGGGCGAGCGCTCGATTCGGGCAAGAACATCGCCATCCATCTCGTAGTTGGTAGCGCGTTTTTACTCAAGCGTATTATTCCAGATGCTGTTATGGTTTTCATCATGCCACCGTCGCACGAAGATTTAGTTCAGCGACTTCGTGGCAGAGGCATGGCCGAAGAAGAAATCGCGAAACGTCTTCGCGATGACCCGACAACATTACAAGCCGCGCGCTTCTACGATTTTGTCATCGTCAATTATGATGGTGAAGAACAGGAAACGGCAGAGCGTATCCTTCGGCATGTTGCGAATCGTCGCGGAACAATAGTCGCGGAGTTGCCGAAAAGCTCGGGATATAATAGAATTCTGTATATGTATCCTGAATTTTTCGCAACAAAGAATATAAACAAACTCCGCGAGGTGAACGAAATACTCGATCGCAGTCTTGAGCAGATTGCAGTGGATCTCTACGAGCCACAGGGTCTTGATGTTGCTGAAGTTATCCGCGAGAAGACAGAAGATGCCTTTCGCAAGACTGGCAAATTTGTTCTCGTCGAGGACACCGCACTTGAATTTCGCGCATGGAATGGACTTCCTGGCGCGCTTATCAAATGGTTCTTGGAAACCGTCGGCAATGAAGGACTTCTAAAGATGCTCGCTGGTGTTGAGAATCGGCGTGCCGTCGCAAAAACGGCGGTCGGTTTCTTCGACGGCAACAAAGCTCATGTGTTCGTTGGAGAGATTGAAGGAACGATTCCCGAAACTATCCGGGGAAGCGGTGGGTTCGGGTGGGATCCGATCTTTATTCCCGACGGCTTCAATAAAAGCTTCGCCGAGATGACAAGTGAGGAAAAAAATGCGGTCTCCATGCGTCGTCGCGCGCTTGAACGCATGAAAGAGTCTCTCAAATGAACACCTACTGTCCCGCACAACCAAGAGTTGTGCGGGACTTTTCTTTTTGGAAAACAAAAAAATGCCCCACAGATCATTTGACCTGTGGGGCGTTGCTCGTTTGAGCATGAAGGGATCAGAGCACGAGCGGTTTCAAGCGGTCCCGCACGACATCCTGGTGGATGAAGCTACTGGGCATCGCGATCCCCTCGATGACAACATTGCGCGAGGCACAATCCTCCGCCGTTTCCATCGGACACTTGTCGAAGAGAGCGATGGCTTCGCGTCCGAAGCGAATCGCCTCTTCGTTGTTGCCGTCACGGCGATAGAGCGCGGCGAGAGCATAGGCGTGTTCCGCGGCATTGCGCGGATCGACCTTCTTGAGCGATTCGAAGATCTGTTCGAGAGCTGTGTACTTATTCATGGTCGTCTCCTTTTCGGTGGTTGTGAACTCTCCCTGCACGAAATGCAGGAACTCGTCAATTCGTTCCCACGAAAGAATTTCTGTGGGTTCGAACCAGTTGGTAATCTCCTGCTCAGCTTCAGCTTGATTGCCCGAAGCGTGTACGAGATTTTTGCAGGCACTTCCCACCACGTTTGCCAAGTCTGGCGCGTTGATAGAAAAGTCGCCACGGATCGTTCCCGGAGCAGCCTTGTAGGGTAGCGTGTGTCCGATGAGCTTCCGCACGGTGTCGATGGCATGGATTCCCTGAAGCACCATCACCATCACTGGACCAAGCGTCAAGTAATGGTAATTCCACTCCTTGATCTTTAACCCGATGGCGAGCGGATCCGCTGTACCGAGAATCTCGACAGGATCAATCTCATATTCCTGATAGGTTTCGAGAGTTTTTTCGCCCATACCTCGAACCCAATCTTCGGATTTCGGAAAATGGCCATCCAGTTGCTTCCGATTTGGAAAAACCATCTTCCAAGCAACAATTTTGAGACCGGTCTGCTCGAAGCGCTGGCAAATGATTCCAACGAGACCTCGTTTGACCGCGTCCGGCTTGATGAGCACAAGTGTGCGTTCGCCAAGCATCTTCTGTAGGCGCTCTTTCATCTGTTATTCCTCCTATGTAAAGGTGCAGTTTTGAGAAACCCACCATGGATTTCTTCTAGCGCGGACTCTACCACAACTCAGTAATCTACGCAAGAGGCGAAGGTAATGTCCACACACATATTGCGCTTTTTGGATAAGCTAATTATTTCATTA
>CAYIHV010000095.1:0-2497 GCA_964363315.1 uncultured Candidatus Saccharibacteria bacterium | reverse complement strand
CAATCAGGAAAGTTATTCTCTACCTTTTTTCTACGAGCACGGGAGAAGTGTTGGTCATTGCGGGTGCGCTTGTTTTAGGATATCCGTTGCCTCTTCTAGCCGCTCAAATCATCTGGCTTAATTTTGTTACGGACGGTTTTCTTGATGTTGCTCTTGCTATGGAGCCAAAAGAAGAAGGGCTGATGCAAGGGAAATTTGAGCGGCCAAAAAAATGGATTGTGGACGGACTTATGGTGCAAAGAATGTTTTTAATGGCGTTGCCGATGGCTATTGGGACACTTTATCTTTTCAAAGGATATTTTGAAACTGATCTCACGAAAGCTTTGACTATTTCACTCACGACACTCGCGGTGTTTCAATGGTTCAATGCTTGGAATTGCAGATCGGAAAGTAAATCCGTTTTCCAAGTAAATCCATTCTCTAATAAGTTTTTAGTCGGCGCAACCGCGATAGTCATATTCCTGCAATTTGCCGCGCTTTATACGCCGTTTTTGCAGAAAGTTCTACACACCACCCCACTCTCGCTTTCAGAGTGGCTCATTATTATTCCAATCGCAGGGTCGGTTATTTTGGTCGAGGAGATACGGAAATTCTTTTATCGGAGAAGATTATTTTAAGATGTTTATGGACTCAATCAAAATCATTAAAGACTATATTCACAACAGACCGAGGATCAAAAAAGTGGTTGGTATTATTTTAATTCTTGTCGGTCTTACCGCTTTTTTTACTCCGCTCACTCCCGGTTCGTGGCTTGCGATTATCGGTCTTGAATTATTGGGTATGCGGATCTTGTTTTTCGATAAATTTAAATTTTGGAAGAAAAAGATATTGGATAAATAACTTCAGATAGAGAAATCATTGAGGGGAAAGATATTGATCTGATGTCGGACGATGATCTTAGTGTCGCGGTGAAACATATTGCCATCTGCGCGCAACTCTCTTTCCTTGTAATTGAGGTAAATTAAGCCCATACTTAACTTATGCAGGGGGTATACACCATATCCCCTAAAGGTCGAAGTTTTTTAAAAAATTAGACCTGTCGCCTCGCTCTAAAATTGGGAACTGTAGCAGAAAAGTTATTTGGCGACAGGTCTAATATCTTATGGAAATAAAAACACAAAAATTTGCTCTTGCGGCGGCAGAAACGGCGGCAATTCTTTATGTCGCTTGCGCCGTATTTGTTGCGATAGCTCCCGAGCTTGCAATGACGCTTCTTGGATGGCTCGCGCATGTTACGAATATTGAAACGCTTGCGGCGCGGTCGGTGACGATGAGTGGGGTAGCGTATGGTTTGATTCAGGTTGTAGTATATATGTATGTTTCTGTGACATTATTTGCGTGGCTCTATAATCGCTCAGTAAGACAGGAGTAAAAAACAGAAAGACCGTACGCAAGACAAGACCTTGTTCTGTGGGCGGTTTTTCTTTTTGGGGTCTCTCTCAAGTGTGTTATAATAGAATAAATATGAGAAAGTTTCTTACAGCTATCGTTATTTTAGGGTTTGCAGGAGGGGCACTTCTTGGTATTTTTGCGATGAATCATAGCCAAAATTCCGCAATGAACGGTGATTGTCCCGTTTCACCACTCCATACATCTGTTTGTCCAGCAGGCGCTTTGTCTATGACATCACACTATATTTCAATGTATCAGGCGTTTACTAATGGCATTGTTTCTTCGGTATTTCAAGCGCTAATGGTAGTCCTCCTTTTTGTTGTGGTTGCGTATCTATTGCGAAGAGACATCACATCAATACGGCATCTGCCTATTTTATCTCGTAATTTTGACGCGAATCTTCGCAGGCCGCATGTAGTCACTCGCTGGCTTTCTCTTTTGATAAACAGCCCATCGTTCATTTAGTGTGTTTTTTAACAGACTAACTGAATGAAAAAATGAAAAATATTAAAATTGCTATTGCATTGATTGCGATTGTTGGAACTCTGGCATTCGTGTATTATGGAAATCAAAAAAATGGGAAAGTAGCTTCAAGAGCTAGTGAAAAAATCTATGTTGCCATTGAAGGAGATGGAGAGATAGCTGTGATAGGCGCAAGGACGAATCAGGTTTTGAGAAGAATTGATTTGTCGGAAGATAAAAATGGGACGATGGTGGGTTATATGCCACACAATGTACAAGTTTCGCCAGACAATAAAAGTGTCTGGGTGACCGCTAATGCCGTGGATGAGAAGGAAGTGAAAATGTCTTTTAGGATTATACCGAAAGCGGAAGCAAGCGAAGGGCATGGTGGTGAAGTAGCCACAGGAAAAAGTAAAGACGAAGTCATCGTCATTGACCCGTTCTCGGATGTTATTGTAAAGAGAATAGAGATTGGGCAGGATCTTCATCTTTCCCACATTGTTTTGACGCCAGATAGCTCATACGCAATTACTGTTTCGCAGGAGAAGGGCATCGTCTATAAGATAAATACTTCTTCGTTTGAAGTAGAGAAAGAGGTTGCGACAAAAAAGGGAGGGGGACCTCACGGGCTCCGCATTGCGCC
>CAYIHV010000094.1:0-2543 GCA_964363315.1 uncultured Candidatus Saccharibacteria bacterium | reverse complement strand
GAGGAATGGCCTACTTTTAAGCCACTTTTCGCTATGACCACTCGCAAGTCTTATCAAAGAACTATGCCTACTATCATACACCTAAACACCATATTTGTCAATATCTTGATTTCTATACATAATTCGTGTATATTGTTATTACTTATGGCAATTACCAAATCAGCAAAGAAAGCAATCCGCGGGTCAAAACGCAAAAAGGTGTTTAATGACCGCCGAAAAAAGACACTCAAAGAAGTTGTGAAAGAAATAAGGACTCTTGTGTCAGCAAAAGACAAAAAAGCGGCGCAAACACTGCTCTCTAAAGCTTATCAAGCAATAGACAAGGCGGCAAAGACTAATCTTATCAAAAAGAACACCGCTTCCCGCAAAAAATCCCGCCTTTCGGCACTCATAAACAAAATCTCATAACTAACCAACAAAAAAGCGCCTTATAAAATAATAAGGCGCTTTTTTGTTGGAAGACTATGCCTGTTATTTTACCCCATATCTTTTTCTTATCTCCACGAGTTCCTTTTCTTCCTCTCCCTCCTTTTTACTCTTCCCTGCTTCACCTAATTTTTTTAATTCTTCAAGAGGGAGTTTTAGAAGTTCAAGAGCGCGTTTCACGAGAAACGCTTCATTATTATTTTCGGGGGTGTCAAACACTTCTTCAAGGAGGGCGTGAAGAACAAAACCTATCTTTGGTCCGGGTGTTTCACGAGAAACCTCCATTATTTTTGCGCCGTCAATTTTTAACATTCCTACCGATACGGGCGCGCGCATCGCCTCCTCTATCATTGACTCATACTTACGGAGGCGATACGGAGTCTCTTTGGGTCGCCCCATACCGATACGGTCGCATCCGCGCACTTTCATAAGGTCCCATACATTTTCTGGTCCAACATTGCGCACGATACGACGCACGGCAGAGAGGGTGATTTGGTCAATGTCAGAAAAGAAGAGATGATAACGAACGAGTGTAGAAACGGTATCAATAATTTTCTTTGGGTATTTGAGTCGCTCAAGAATCTTTTTTGTTACCCGTCCGCCGACCACATCGTGTCCGTAGAAAGTCCAATTCTTTTTCTCTTCGGACCAATGACGAGTCTCTGGTTTTGAAATATCGTGGAACAGTGCCGAAAGGCGAATATGAATTGGCCATTTGCGGTCTGCCGAATGCTGGACGGCGCGTAAATTGTGTTCCCATACAGTATAGATATGGGCGCCGTTTTGTTTCACTCCAATCCCGCTCTTTAATTCTGGAACAATATGGTCAAGAAGCCCTAGTTTTTCACAGAGAGATATTCCAATTATTGGGTTATCCGACATAATCAATTTTGAAAACTCATCACGGATTCGTTCTGTGGCAATTTCTTTAAGATTTGGCGCTGTTTTAACGATAGCTTCTTGTGTATTTATGTTAATCGTGAAACCGAGGTCTGTTGCGATGCGTACCGCGCGGAGAATACGGAGCGCATCCTCGTGAAAACGGTCATTGGGATTGCCGACTGTCCTTAAGACTTTGTCCTTTAGATCAGTTTGTCCTTTATAAGGGTCAATGATATGTCCTTTAGAATCGTCATATGCTATGGCGTTTATTGTGAAATCACGCCTTTTGATGTCGTCGGGGAGTTTCGCGTGAAACGATACCGTGTCGGGGCGTCGTTTATCGCTGTACACACCTTCGGTACGATACGGGGTTACTTCAACGACCTTAAGTGTTTCATCCTCTGTTTTATTGACGACACCAACTGTCCCATATTCGTTTTCGTAGAATGTTTCCTCAAAAAGAGCTTGTATTTGCTCGGGTTTTGCGTCTGTGGTTATGTCCCAATCTTTTGGTTTGCGTCCAAGAATCATATCGCGCGCGCATCCTCCCACAAGATATGCTTCAAACCCCGCATCACGCAATGTTTTTGTTATTCGTGAAACCTCATTGGGAATTCGGTAATTTAACTCTATTTTTTTAGGAGTGTGGGGCATATCAATTAAACATATTGTAGTGTATTTTATGTTTTTTTGCTAATATGCTGTATGCTAAGAGATAGTAATATGCGCCCGTAGCTCAATGGATAGAGTACTTGGCTTCGAACCAAGGGGTTGGGGGTTCGATCCCCTCCGGGCGCACAGGACTGCAATTTCAACAGATTGAGTACAATCTAAGAAATTGGTTGCACAAAAATAACAGAACAAATGCGGAGCATTTGAGTAGTATATTTTTGTAGTGCCCGGAGGAGATCGAAAACGAATGCGGGCACCCGTTCAGTAGAATGGGTCGCGTGAGTAGGGCCGAGCGGAAAGAGGAGCGACGGCGACGATAGAGCGCTTGGCCGGTATCCCCTCCGGGCGCACAAACGCTAAGAAAACCTGTCCTGCGACAGGTTTTTAGTTTGTGCGAGGCGCAGTGATGTTTTGTCAGTAGACAAAACCACGAGCCGGGGTCGCGAGCACTTACATAGATTGCGAGCGGAGCGAAGTAATATATTTAGTGACTTGTGACCACATGAATAATTTTAAGCGACGGCGACAATAGAGCGCTTGGCCGATCCACATTTTTATATCTT
>CAYIHV010000093.1:0-2561 GCA_964363315.1 uncultured Candidatus Saccharibacteria bacterium | reverse complement strand
GCACAAGCGTTAAGAAAACCTGCCCTATGGCAGGTTTTTAGCTTGTGCGGGCGCAGTGATGTTTCGCTAGCAAGCAAAACCACGAGCCGAGGTCGACAAACACTTACATAAATTGTGAGCATCGCGAAGCAATATATTTAGTGATTTGTGACCACACAAGAATTACCGAGCCTGCTCGTCAATCAACCTCTCCCAAAAAAGTTTCCACAAAGTACATATTTACCACACAAATTAAAAAATCTTACTCTCGCTTTTTATCTTAATTTGTTGTAGTCTGTTCATTGTTATATGCTGGAGTGGCGGAATTGGTATACGCGCCAGTCTTAGGAACTGGTTCCGTAAGGATTAGGAGTTCGAGTCTCCTCTCCAGCACAAAATAGACAGTCTTGGACTTAGAGTATGTCATGGCACACCTCCCTACGCCAATTGAATATACTGTGTCATATCCGTGCCATATAAAACGCTGATAGACTGCGGGAAGTGTTTTTTAAACAGGATTAGAACCCCCCCCTTTTTTCGTATTATTTCTCTTTATTCCCCTTTCTCCACTCCTCTATCTCTTTATGGTCACCACCGAGGAGAACTTTGGGAACTTTGTATTTTTTGCCTTTCCACTCATAGACCTCTGGTCGCGTATAAATTTCCGATGAAGCAGTCCTCTTTTCCTCAAGAGATTCGTATTTGCCGAGAACTCCCTCTATTTGTCTTGCGCAGGCATCCACGACAACCATAGCGGGAATTTCCCCTCCCGTGAGCACAAACGGCCCCACGCTCACCTCTTCCGCTCTGAAAATCTTTCCAACGCGCGCGTCTATCCCCTCGTACCTCCCCGCAACAAGAATAATATCTGTGTATTTAGACACAAGTTTTTTCGCATAGATATTTGTGAACTGCGTTCCGTTTGGAGAAAAAATAATGACCTTTGCTCTTGAATTTCTACGTCTTGAAACGGCCTTGATTATTGAATCAATAGCGCGCGTCAGAGGATCTGCCATCATCACCATTCCCGGACCTCCCGCATACGGTCGTTCGTCTATCTTTCCCCATTTATTTTGCGCATAGTCACGAGGATCTGTATACGAAACACTAATAAGTTTTTTTTCCTTTGCGCGCCCGAGAATAGACGCCTCGCAGTATGCGCGAACCACATCGGGGAAAATACTAACAATATGGAAACGAATCATTTTGGGCAGAATTTTAAATATAGAATATAGAATATGGGGTTTGGAAGTGGATATGTGTTCATTCTGTATTTCCTATTCAATATTCCATATTCTATATTCTATATTCAACATTCTACCAAAACTATCCAGTAAGCTCGTCAATCGCTTCATCTACGGTCTTCGTCGTTACCGATGTCTTTTCACCTGCCGGTTCATTGATCTTTAAATTCACGCGCGCATTGTTCTTCATACCGACAACACGAAGGAGCGTGCGGATTGCATTTACGGTATTTCCATCGCGCCCGATGATTTTTCCCATATCGCCTGGGTTTACATCAACAGTGATGAATACTCCCATCTCGTCTATTGAACGATTAATCCTTACATCTTGAGGAAAATCGGTAAGCGCTTTTACCACATATTCAAGAAACACTACTTCTGGTTCTTGTGCCATCTCTTATTTTGCAAAATCGCATCGCGCAATATCCACTCCCGCGCGACGCGTATTGCGTAATTAATGATAATTATTAATAATTTGATTGTATCTTATATTTTTCAAAAAGAAAAGACCGAGAAGAGCGCTTATCCCCGATGTCCTTTCTAGAAATTTTATACTGTCTCTGCTGTTTTTTCATCACCTTCTTTATTTGGGGCAGATTCTGCGAGAATAATCTCTCCCTTCTTCGGAGCGAGAGGTTCTTCTTTTACGATAGGGGTCTTTCTACCAAGGACATTTATTTTCTTCCCCGTAACGACTTTTAAATCAACGAGTAGGTTATGAACCGTCCCTGAAGCTATCGCTCCCTTTGAAAGCCAGTGCTTGGCGCGCGTGGTATCAATGATTGGCTTGCCTTTGCGCGCATCGTATGAACCAAGGATCTCAACAAATTTCCCTGTTTTTATCTTAAATTTTGAGTCCGTGACAATGACACGAAATGATGGGTCATTCTTGCGACCGATGCGCTGTAATCTGATTACTAACATAGGGGGCATCTTATCAAAAATAATAAAAATAGTCAAATAATGCCGTTTATGGTATTCTTTAACATTATTATGATGACATCAGAAAAGGATCTCACTTCTCAATTTGTGGAGGGCATTATCTCGACCACGGGCAAAGGACTGGGTTTTGTATCTCTCGGCGAGGATACTCCGCGCGAAGACGATATCCGCATTGATGCCGAATTTCTGAATACCGCGCTTCACAAAGACCGCGTTAAAATTCTCCTCTATTCTAAAATACCCGACACACAACAAAAGGGAGAGGTTATTGAAATACTCAAACGGGCAAAGGAGACCCATGTGGGAACACTTGAAAAAGACGGTGATATCTATTATCTCGTCCCTCAAGACAATCACATCTATGTTGATATCCTTATCACCGGAGCAAATATCCCC
>CAYIHV010000092.1:0-2644 GCA_964363315.1 uncultured Candidatus Saccharibacteria bacterium | reverse complement strand
AAAATTAGCGGCGCTTTTGATCAGCTTATCGTACACTTGTTCAATAAACTCTAAGTCTTTGGATTGTTCGTAATGATGCCAGAGCGCAATAAGGACGAGCGCGGTTTCGTCTTCCTGAATGGGAAACTCTATCTTGCCGTCTAGTATCCACGGATGCCACGAACTCCCCAAGGATTCATCGGGGAGATATTTATGCATGAAATATCCACTATCATCTATGACATTGTTACAAAATTGAAAAAAACGCTCCGCAACATTGTGTTCCCCTACCATATTAAACGACCGCGCGGAGAAAGCTCCGTCGCGCGGCCACATATAACTGTATGTGTCGCGGCCATTTTGGAGCATATCAGAATCGGCAGATGCGATGATGGCGCCGTGGTTATCCGACAGCCCCCTCATTAGAAGGAGAGATCTTTTGAAAAGCGCGATTTCGTCAACCGTCATCCCGTAAAAATTGAATGTATACTTATTCACCCATGCATGCCAATAATCGCGCGTCGTGCGGATCAAATGTTCCGGCTTCTTTATGAGAACATAATTATTGACATCAATCGCTTCCTTTATGGAAGAAGCGACAACCATCCAATAGTAAATTGTCTTTTCTTCGTGAGGCGCAAGAGTTATATAGAAACCGACAACAGAATCTGCTGGTCCGTGCTCAATGGGATTTTTTGATAATAATCCATCTTCGGCATCCTTAAAACTTCCCTCCTTGCCTTCTATCTTGAAAATACCCGTTGTATAATCATCAAAACCCCCAAGATTTGAAGATCCATTCACCAAAAACACACGCTTGCCATTGTAGTGAATGACAGCATGATGGAGAGGATCAAAATATGCGGTATCTCCGCGATGAGATTCATATATTTCAAATTCATGGTTGAAAAATAGCTTAATGGTTCGCTCCCTGTCAGTATCGTTCTTTACGACAAAGGTGCGCAAAAAGATATTTTTTTCATTGTAAACAGTATCAAAGATATTGAGAACAACACCAAGCGCGTTATTTCGCGCCACGGTCTCACCAACGAGAGAATCCTTGGCGAGAGAAATGTCTATCTTCCAATTCGGATGACCAAACCAATTGAGCTGATGATCTACAAACACACCGACACGGTGGGTATAGTGTCCTCCTAAATGATTTTCGAGCCCGACATAGGGAAAATAAAGATCGCGAACCTGCGCGTATTTATCCGTACAGACGAGCATATTCCCATTACCGAGAGAAAGAGATTTTGGCATACATTAATTATACTATACTTGATGTTTTTTTTCCTTCGTTTTATGTTGATATTTATGTATCCGCAACTTGAGGTCTTGCAACACATTCATATACGCGATGAATGCTTCATAGGGAGTGTTGTACGGATTAAAATATTTATGCACATCGCCGTCATTGAACCACTTGGTGCACATATAATAGAAATGGTCGGAGGTCTGGAGACGGCGCCAATCGTCAATGAGTTTCGCATCTCCCGAACCGATGACTCCTTCCTCTAATTTATAAACACTTTGAAGAGCATCGTGTTGCATTGCATTAGAAAGCCACGCGGAAAGATCGCGTTCCACATCCGCCCACGATACAAAATTATGCACATCAAGCTCTGACACTGGCTCATAGAGCGCAATCGCTTCGCTCGGCGTCACGAAATCGTTGTCGGGATGCTTGTAAATTTCCTCTGGCAAATGGCGGAGAAAATTAAAGATGCCCGTATCCTCCCATTGATGCTCGCCAAAGGTCTCATAATCCATAAAGAGGTTGATGATATTGCCGTTGCCATTGACCTGATTCGCCCAGTTTGCAAACTTTGGCGCTGTCAAAGGAAAGTCCGCCCAATCTTTTGAAGAAAAACGGAAGGCAATATCATCGGAGAGCCGATAGTTTTTAAGGAGAAGTTTTATATTTTTTGTTCCCTGCGGGCGATATAGAAAATTAGGACTCCTCCATCCGAGGATATGGTCGGCGCCTTCGGCGATGATGCCTTTGTACCCCATATTCTCTATTTCATTTGCAAGCGCATTATTATAGATGAGCTCAGTGTTGCGAAAGACCGTCGGCGTGACGCCAAAAAGTTTTTGTATTTTTTCGCGATGGAGCGCGACTTGTCGGCGAAATTCTTCACGAGAATAAATAAAGGAAAGGGAATGATAATATGTTTCTTCAAGTATTTCTACCCTTCCCGTCGCGACAAGTTTCTGAAACGATTCGAGCGTTTCCGGGCTGAATTCTTCCAATTGTTCAAGAAAGACTCCCGAGAAAGAAAAACTCACCTTGAACTCGGGGTGCTTATTGAGAAGTTCAAGAAGCACCGCATTTGCCGGCAAATAACACTTCCCCGCCACTTTGTTCAATATTTTTTTATTGTTGATAGGGCGGTCAGAATCATCATTGAAATATTCACTATCGTTGCCAATATCAAATACGCGATAATCCTTGACGCGAAAGGGCTGGTGGACTTGAAAGTAAAAGCAAATGGAAGCCATAAGGTTTTAGGGTAGAATATTGAATAGGGAATATTGAATGTGGTACGGGAATTTGTTTTTTCTTATTAGCGACGTAGAGCGAGTGAAATGAAAACTGTAATCACTTTCTTTCTCATTTCCGAGCCGAGAAGCTAATATTGTACCCGTTATATTGTATTAT
>CAYIHV010000091.1:0-2657 GCA_964363315.1 uncultured Candidatus Saccharibacteria bacterium | reverse complement strand
GAACGACTGCCGACGGGTGAAAACCAAACGGCGAATCTTGAGGAGATGATTTTAGGGGAATGCCACCTTTATTTTTTGGGATAGTTGTTTCGGGGGGCGTGGTTGGTGTCGGCGTTGATTTGGTAGACGGAGGGATTGTGACTGGGGGAATAGTTGTTGGAGGAGTTATTGTCGGTTTCGTATCTAAAGACGGCTGCCCTTTTTTAATTTTTTGTTGCGAACTTTTTTGATGTTGTTTTATGCTGAAATATCCAGCTCCGCTTAAAATTAAAACACCCGCAATAATTACGATGAATGCTGGTGTTTGAATAAATCCTTTTTGATCCCTCATTTTTATTATCATTCCGATAATTATACTAAATTATTTCTTATTTTGCTATTTGATATGATGCGACGTAGCGCAGAGGCTTCCAATCTTGATTTTTCGAAATGTGATTCTTGGCGGGGACGATGTCCCGAAGTTTGAACCAAAAACATGGCTCAAATTCAAAGATATTGATAAAAGTATAAAGGAATTACGGGCAATATACAAAGTTCATCCAGAATGGTTTGAAACCCCTCACCCAGTGTCCAATAGGGGTAAAAATGAAGTGGATTATTCAATTAAGTAACACATGGGATTACTCTGTTGTTATCTCTTGTTCCCAGAATATAGTTTCCGTTTTAGCAAAAAACTTCTGATCTAAAACAACAGTTTGTCCCTCTGTTACAATCTGAATAGCTTGTCCGTTTGGGAACATAAGCGCAGGTTTATCACCGACAATTACAGGCATTGCTACCATATTTTGCTGTGGCAAGCTGACTTCCTTAATAAATTGTCGAACGTTCTTTTTGCTTGTCATAGTTTTACTTTCCACGACAGTAACAGGCAAAATCCTTGGATCGGCTCCTGTCGTTGGAGCATCCGTGTAGGGTTCTTTTAATTTTAGCATATCTTCGTATTTGAGGTACAGATCCCACATTTTCTTTTCCAGATCTCCTTCAGCACAAAGAATATTCAGTCCAATTTTTTCCTTTGCTTCTCTGCGAGAGATAATGTGGTCGTGAGCGTAAAGTTTCTCAACAAGATGCTCAGCGATGTTTTTGATTTTCTTTTCATCATTCAAATGTAGTCGCAGAAGCTTTATTGCATCATCAGTTGCTTTGAGATATGAGCGATACGCCCTGCCAAGCAAAAGAGGTTTTACGTTTTCAGCAAGTTGGCTAAAGGCTTGAATTGTATGCTTTTGACGATTGATACCGAACTTTTCTTTCAAAAAAGCAATATAGCTGGATAAATCCTCGGTTGAGACATCAACTTTCTTGTTATCAACTATTGCAGAAAGTGTTGGATCTATTGGTCCCAATTCTCCCATTCGTCCCATGACTATCTCGTTTGATCCAATCGCAATTGCTGTAGCACAACTATGTGACCGGTAAGGCACGAGGACATTAAAATCTTTGGTGTGTTCGCGGATAAGATTTGCGAGAGCCCATGCAGTTACGGAATTACCACCGCGACTATAAATGTATAAATCAATCTTTGTATCTTTGGGAATATCCTTCAGGTGATCAAAAATCTCTCGTAAATCTGTTGGATCAATCATTGAAATTATCCCTGGTCTATCGCTTGTAACATAGGTAATAACCCGCGATCCTCGCAAATCTTCAATCTCTTTAATTATTTGTTGTCGGTCATTCATAAAATTAATGTTTTTTATCAATTGGCGGGTTTGGATCGTGTCCTGGGGCAACCGTGTCACTATCTCGGATGTGCCCTTTAGGGCTATGAATTTTTACTTCACCACCACCTGTATTTGCAGAAAACTTTTTTGCTGCTTTTTCTGCCTTGGCTTGGGTATCATAATACCCAGCTGCTCGATCTGAGCCTTCGCGCTTTGCTTTCCAATCACCTGATTGTTTGTCTTTTGTAACGTGATAATTTGCCATATATTTTGAAATTAAGGTTTGGGGATAACCAGCCCTTGTTTAGGTTATCTTTAGGTAGTATACTTTAAGTATGAATATAAAGTCAAGTATAGGAATAGGAAAACCCTCAAAGCGACAGGCGGAAATACTCCAGTTTGCTAGAGAGTACCGCCGAGAGAACGGCTATTCGCCATCTTTAACTGAGATCGCGAGTCATTTTGATATTTCTATACCAACAGTTCATCAACACATCTCCTCTTTGAAGAAAAAAAATCTTCTCACCACCGAAAAGGGTAAAAAACGATCTATCCAAGCACTCCATAATCATAAACTATCGACTGTAGAAATACCGTTGATGGGGTTAATAGCTGCAGGTGGTCCGATTGAAGCAATCAGAGAACCCGAACCAATAGAAGTTCCACGCAACATGCTTTCGTCTGGTGCAAATTATTATGCTCTAAAAGTAACTGGACGAAGTATGATCGAGGAGGGTATTTCTGATGGCGATGTTGTGATTATTCGCGAACAACAGACTGTTGATGATGGAGAAAAGGCGGTTGCCTATATGCCCGATAGAAATGAGGTTACACTCAAAAAGATTTATAGAGAAAAAGACCGAATTAAACTTGTTCCGGCAAATAAATACATGGCACCTTTTTACGAAACAAATGTTGAGATACAAGGAAAGGTCGTGGGCGTTCTTAGGAAAGAAATTTAAAAAATGTTAAAATAATTTTATGTCATTAGTA
>CAYIHV010000090.1:0-2709 GCA_964363315.1 uncultured Candidatus Saccharibacteria bacterium | reverse complement strand
AGAGTACTTCTTGTTTTCTAATTCGCTTCGCTCATAAGAAAACAAAGTCGCACAAAAATAGTGGCACTTATCTACATAAAAAAACACCGCATACAGCGGTGTTTTTTACTAAGTTTTTACTAAGGAGAGTCCTTCGTAATTTATTTTACTGCGTCCTTCAATGCCTTTGCGGCGCGGAACTTTGGAACTTTGCAAGCGGCAACTTTTACCGGTTCACCGGTCTTTGGGTTGCGCGCGGTGCGAGCCGCGCGGGCTTTTACAGAAAAGATTCCAAGACCTGCAATTGATACCTCTTCTCCTTTTTTGAGTGTCGATATTACTGCATCAAGGATTGCGTCTACGGTCTGCTCTGCCGCTACTTTAGTCCCACCTACTCGTTCGTGCACAATATCAACAATAGCTACTTTATTCATATTTTTACTTTTAAATTATTAATACTTACTAATACTAAAAACAAGGTTTTCTCCTTAATTCCTGCCGGCAGGCAGGTTTTGGAGTTGCCCAAGATAATCGACATTGCTCAGGCTCCCTTGCAAATAGTATATCCTACTGTATTTTTTAATCAATAGGCGCAAGGGCTTATCACATTTGCCACCCTTTTATTTACCGCGCATACTCTATCACGCGAGATTCACGAATAACCGTGACCTTGATCTCCCCGGGATATTTAAGATCTTTCTCTATGCGAAGAGCGATCTCGCGCGCGAGATCCTTTGATTCCATATCGGTTATACTCTCTGGGTTTACAAAAACACGAATTTCCCTTCCTGCTTGCAGGGCATAGGCCTTTTCAACAGAGGGGAAAGATTTTGCTATCCCCTCAAGATTTTCAATTCGTTTAATATAGTTTTCCACCGAATCGCGACGCGCCCCGGGACGGCTTCCGGATATAGCGTCCGCCGTCTGAACAATGATAGATTCGAGCGTTTCATAGGGATATTCCTCATGGTGAGATTGCATCGCTTGAATGATTTGCGGGTTCGCTCCGAACTTTTGAAGAATGCGACGCCCTATTTCCACATGAGTCCCCGGTACCTCATGGTCAACCGCTTTGCCAATATCGTGGACCAGCGCTCCTGCTTTTGCAACAGCAACATCGCCACCGAGCTCTTCTGCGAGCATCCCCGCAATGTGCGCAGTTTCAATTGAATGGCGAAGCACATTTTGTCCATAGCTAGTACGGAAGTGCAGACGCCCGAGAATTGAGATAATCCGCGAATCAAGATTAAAAATTCCACACTCGTATACCGCTTGCTCACACTTTTCTTTAATTGCCTTATTAATCTCTTCCGCCGCTTTTTTAACGGTCTCTTCTATCTTTGCTGGCTGAATACGCCCATCGGCAATAAGCATCTCAAGCGCGACTTGCGCTGTTTGTCTGCGAATAGGGTCAAAAGAAGAGATAATGATAGAGCCCGGAGTATCATCAACAATGACTTCAACTCCTGCCGCGCGCTCAAATGCGCGGATATTTCTACCTTCTTTCCCGATAATCTTTCCTTTAATTTCGTCTGAAGGGATAGAGACTACCGTGGTCATAAGCTCGGCCGCTGTTGAAGAGGCAAGGCGCTGAATTGATGTTGCGAGGATATTTTGAGCGACACGATTTAGTCGTCCTTTTCCATCCGCTTCAAGTCTTTGCATTCTTGCCATGAAATCTTCCTCATAGCGTTTCTCTATATTTTTTATTAACTCTTCTCTTGCGGCAGAGCTTGAAAGGTTTGCCACCCTCTCAAGATTATGCCGAACTCTTTCTTCATCCTCAAGAATCTTTTCACGGAGGTCTTTTACCTCTTTGTTTTTTTCTTTTATCTGTTCGGCTTCCCCATGGAGATCTGTTTGCAAATTATCAAGGAATGACTCTTTTTTTATAAGGCGTTCCTCAATTTTTTTTAATCTAATATCTCCTTCTTTTTCTTCTCTGCGTAATTCTTCCTCGCGGGCTTTGGCTTTTCTGTCAGAATCCTCGACTATCTTTTGGGCCTCTTCTTTCGCGGAGATGAGAAGTTGTTTGACTTCTATTTCAATGGAACCACGGTTGCTTATGGAAAGGAACCAGCGGATAAGATACCCAAGAATTGTTCCGACCAGAATTGCCATCACGCCACCGAGGGTGAGTGCAAGATTAATGTTCATATATAAGACCTGCTAAATCTTAAAATCCATTTTTATGTTTTTTGATATTGCAGGTGGTTAACGGTGTAAGCAAAGAGAAAGTGATTTTAGCATCTCTTTGGGTGTGATAATTGTTGAATTATATTTTTATAGTAAGAACATATTCATATTACCTTTGATTGAACAATATGTCGAGGGCTTGCCCCCACACCTACTTTACCATTGTCTTTATATTCTGACCGAACGCATTGCTTGACACGGATTTCTGTAAGAATATCAGAGTAATGATGACATCATTTTATAAAGACAGAATAATGGTAAAGTAGGTGTGGGGGCTTGACTTTTTTTATTTGATATGCTAATATATAAGTATATGAAAAATATTTTAATGAATACAATTAAATACGGCTCTATTCTGGGCTTTGGAATGATTGCCTTTGCGGGGCAAGCGCTCGCGGCGCCAATATTAACACCTTCTTCAATAACATCCTTATCAGACACAAAGGCAACATTGGTCTCAAAAGTTTTTAATCAAGCGCCAAATAATATAACGGTATGGTTTGAGTGGGGGACAACTCCAGCGCCAACTACCGT
>CAYIHV010000089.1:0-2731 GCA_964363315.1 uncultured Candidatus Saccharibacteria bacterium | reverse complement strand
GTACGGTTTTGAAAGACACAAGGGCTATGGTACCAGCGCGCACTACAAAGCGATAAAAAAACACGGTATTACCCCGCATCATCGAAAAAGTTTTTTAAAGAATGTGATAAAATAGCATAATGGAAAAATTTATATACCTACGGGCGGTGGACACGGACTTGAGACAAAAGAGAAAAAAGAATTTAGCATAGAGGAAATTAGGGAACTCCTTAAAACAATTGATGGCATAGAGCGACCCCATCTCTCCATAGAAGAGAGGATGGAAAACATTAAAGGAGAGTTGATGGCTATTGTCTTCATTGATAATGAAACAGAGACTGATGAAAAAGGAAATGAATCTGTGGTTAGTTATTTACTAACTTTGCCGGGACAGCGGTATAAGAAAGACGGAGATTCCGGGGCGTGTCGTCGACCACCCGTTCCTTACAAAGGATTATAATGGAGGAGAGTACCGTGAAATGTTAGCTGAATACAAAGATGGAAAATGGATACGATGTGATTAGTATTAGAAAAGAATAGTCTTATTTGATGAGGCTATTTGTAAATTTGCTTTTTTCGCAAGCTTTTGGTATATTTAAAAAACTATGGTAGTACGAATGAGACATACGCGGGCGCATACGGCAAACCGCCGTTCCCATCACGCGCTCAAAGGGGCTCGTCTTTCAAAGTGCGTGAAATGCTTGGCTCCCCACATCCGTCATAAGGTGTGCTCAAACTGCGGTACTTATCGTGGCAAGGAAGTTCTAAAGATAGTAAAATCTCTTGCAAAAACCGCAAAGCGCAAGGCGACTAAGAGCAAAAAGTCATAGGATTATTCGTACAATTCATGTATTTTAGGGAGTCCCGTCTTCGCTCTTTGACAAACACGAAAGTGTTTTAGTACATTTAAAATATTTATGGCAAATAGACATCTTTCCCGAAGTATTGTTATGCAAGTTCTCTACGAGTGGGATTTCCGCGGATGTAAAATGTCCGATCTTGAGCTGGAAAAAGTGCTTTCGCGCGATGCCGCGGAATTTGCTCCCGACACACACAACCTTTCATTCATCAGAGAACTCGCCCTCGGTATTCTTGAAAGAAGAGAGAAAATTGATAACATTATTGAAAAAGCCGCTCCTGATTGGCCTATTGATAAGATTTCTCTTGTAGACAGAAATGTTCTTCGTATTGGTCTTTTTGAGCTTCTGTTTGAAGATCGCGGACAAGTACCTGCAAAAGTCGCAATCAATGAAGCTATTGAGCTTGCGAAGTCGTTTGGAGGAGAGACGAGCAGTAAATTCATCAATGGTGTGCTCGGTGCCGTGTACAAAGAGCTCGGAGAACCGGGAAAAGATGATATTGGCAAGAAAAAGACAATCCTTAGTTATGCTGATATCGCAAAACTTCCCATTGTGTCGCTCGGTGGCGCTGTTGTGTATTCCCGCTTGCCTGCGCAGTCAGGTGGTAGAGAAGATATTTATATTGCGCTTGTTCACGATATCTTTGGACACTGGACATTACCAAAGGGCAAATTAGAAGATGGAGAGGATGGGGAAAGAGGGACTATTCGTGAGGTGAAAGAAGAGATTGGCGTAGATATTGTGATAAAGAGCAAGATAGGAGAGAATGAATATGTGGCTTCCCACCCAGAGAAAGGGAAGATTCGTAAGCGCGTAAGTTATTATCTCGCTGAAGCGCCGTATCAACCGCTCAAATTAGAAGAAGGCAAAGGGGGGCTTGATGGCGCAGAGTGGTGGAAGATTACTGATATTTTAGACCTTAATCTGTACAGGGACATGATTCCTTTGTTTACCAAAGCAGTGAATATACTTCTGGAGAAATAATATAATAAATAGTTATGAGAGAGAAATTCAAGGCATTTGAGGAGAAAATCGGCGTGACTTTTCACAATAAAGCGGTCCTGCGCGAGGCATTTACCCATCGCTCATATATAAATGAAATCCGCGAAAAGGGTTTTGTACACAATGAACGGCTTGAATTTTTAGGCGATGCGGTTGTGGAGCTTTCCGTTACCGATTTTTTGTATAAGAAATATCCGCACGCGACCGAGGGCGACCTCACGAGCTACCGCGCGGCTCTCGTGAATGCGGTAACGCTCGGCGCTCTCGGTATTGATATTGAGATGGAAGAATACCTCCTGCTCTCAAAGGGTGAGGCAAAAGACAAGGGGACGAAAGCGCGCGAAATAATTCTCGCGAATGCGTTCGAGGCGCTTGTGGGAGCAATCTACCTTGACCAAGGATATACTGGCGCGGACGCTTTTTTAAAAAAATACCTTTTGGGGAAGACAGATGAGATCGTAAAAAAAGGACTTTGGCGCGATTCAAAAAGTTTCTTCCAAGAGGAAGCACAGGATGCGGTGGGTATTACTCCCGCATATAAAGTGATGCGCGAGGTTGGACCTGACCATGACAAACAATTTGTGGTGGGAGTGTATTTGGATAAAGAGCTTGTCGCTGAAGGTTCTGGCAAATCAAAACAAGAAGCCGAGCAAAACGCCGCGACGGAGGGACTCAAGGCGAAGGGGTGGAATTAACTCGGTAGCCATCTTGTGCGGGGTACGGCGTATAATCCAAGGAAAGTCCTTAATGTGCCACTCCTCAAGGACTTTCTTTGGATTATACGCCTCACATTTTTATTTCCATTTGTTCGGAAGAGCGTTTTTGAATTAGTAAATTCGTGGTTTGGACATAAACATTTGGGGCGCAGGTGTCGGCTATTGATAGTGATT
>CAYIHV010000088.1:0-2846 GCA_964363315.1 uncultured Candidatus Saccharibacteria bacterium | reverse complement strand
TCGCAGTAAGATAAGTTAATGTGGGGAGAAAGCGGGTCAGGTACCATTTTCTTATAGGTAGAACGAAATTCACTTCGCGCAAAACTTGTTAAAAGAGCCGAGGATTGGAAATGGGCAAGTTTATATCGGAGTACCAAGTAACTAAAGCATCTTCAAAAATTCCGTTTCTGAAAGCACTTTCACGCCAAGGGCGCGCGCATTGTCGTATTTTGAGCCGGGATTTTCGCCGGCGAGCACAAAATTTGTTTTTGAAGATACGCTTTCCGCCACCTCGCCTCCTTCTCTGCGAATCCTTTCTTTTGCCTCGTCGCGACTCATCGCGCCAAGTGTTCCTGTTAAGACAAAGGTTTTGCCCACAAATTTTCTATCTTCTATTTTTAATCTTCTATTTTCAATTTTTACTTGAGCAAGCAAGCGATCCAAAAGCGCGGAATGATGGGGGTCGGCAAAATAATCCGCAAGCGAGCGAGCCACGACTTCCCCCACCCCACGCACCCCAAGGTCAGACCTTTTTCTGTTCTCAAGCGCCTCGCGAACTTTTTCGATAGTACCAAATCGTTCTGCAATATCGTGCGCTGTTTCCTCCCCCACATGCGGAATGGAAAGCGCGGTCAAAAATTTCCCAAGCGTGATTATGCGCGCTTTCTTAATCGCTTCGATTAGATTCTTTGCTGAAAGCTCCGCAAATCGCGGGAGCGCGAGAATGTCTCCCTCTTTCAAGGTAAACAAATCATCGTAGGAGCCAATGAGTTCGGCATTGAGGAGCGCGTCAATGACTTTCGGCCCGCACCCGTCAATATCAAATCCTTTTTTTGAGACAAAATAGTAAAACTTGCGGCGTTTCTGCGCGAAAGAATCCTTATTGACGCATCGATACGCCACTTGCCCGGGAACGCGCTCAATCGGCCCGCCACAATCTTCCACAAATCTTGGAAACACGAACTTCCTTTCTTTGCCGGTACGCATCTCTTTCATCACTGATACAATATCAGGAATCACATCCCCCGCTTTTTGAAGGATGACCGTGTCGCCAATGCGCACATCCAACCGCGTAATTTCATCCTCGTTGTGGAGCGTCGCGCGCGACACCACAGACCCCGCGACCAAGACAGGAGACAAATGCGCAACTGGGGTTACCACCCCCGTACGCCCAACCTGAAGGACAATGTCTGTCACGACGGTTGTTACCTGCTCGGCGGGAAACTTAAAAGCAATGCCAAATCGTGGCGCTTTGCCCGTATACCCTAAAATATCTTGGCATTTCTTTTCATTGACTTTTACCACCACGCCATCAATCCAATAATCTTCTTTGGGCGCTTTCTTTTTCCATATATTCCAAAAAGTGATGACCTCCTCAATGTCTTTGCATAATTCAAAATGAGGATTTATTTTAAAACCAAGCTCTTGCAGAAATTCAAGTTCTTGTTGTTGCGTTTTGGGGAAAGGCCCATCAATACTTCCAATATCATAAATAAACGCTTGTAAGTTTCTTTCTGTAACGATACGCGGATCAAGCTGACGCATTGAACCCGCGGCGATATTGCGCGGATTGGCAAAAAGCTCCTCGCCTAGTTTCGCGCGCGCCTTGTTCTGCCGCGCAAACTCGCTTTTTGGCATAAAAACTTCCCCCTCAACAACAATAGATAGGGGTTGACGAAGGACAAGCGGGACCGATTCAATGGTGCGCGCATTCATCGTCACATCTTCACCCATCTTGCCATCACCGCGGGTTGCTCCCGTTATAAGCTTGCCATTTTTATACGAAAGGACAATTTTAAGCCCGTCAATTTTAAGCTCGCAGATATACGATAGTGAAACTTGTAAACCATGCGTATCTTTTAGAAATCGTTTAACGCGCGCGTCAAAATCGCGCATTTCATCCGTGGTAAAAGCATCGTTAAATGACCATTGGGGTACCGTATGTTTTACTTTCTTGAATTTTTTGAGTGGTTCTCCCGCCACGCGCTGAGACGGAGAATCGGGAGTAATAAGGTCGGGATATTTACTCTCTATTTCCACGAGTTCACGCTTGAGAGAATCCAGCGCTTCCGGAGAGATTTCAGATTGATTGAGCGTATGGTAAAGATGGCGATGGTGCTCGATAGTAGCCCGAAGTTTAGCGAGACGGAGAATGGCATCTTTTTTAGAGAGAGGATGCATAAATTTAGTTTATATAACCAAAAACTAGAAAGTAGTAATTAAAATAAATTCAAAAATTCTACTTTCTATTTTCTATTTACTATTTTCTCCCCCTAATAATCTATCCTCAACCCTCTTTCCACGCGACGAGGGTTGGTCGACACGCAAGCATCATTATACCCTCTTGATATTATTGTAGTAAAAGGCGAAGTTGAATTTTTTGTAATATCAATAATAACACACCCTCCCGAAGTGTTTACTTCAAAATTTGAAGATATGTTTGATGAAGGGTTCCATGAAGAGATGGTGGAGCCGAAACAAGAGGCGCTCGACGCTGGATGCAAATCCCAATATAGCGCGCATTCAAGCCCGCTGTCTGCCGCCGCAAAAGCGATCTGCGTTTGTTTCCAAAACGAAGCAAAATAGAGTTCTTTGTAGGTGCGCTGGTACACGCCCAACCCAACCGAAAGCATTACGCTCGCCATCAAGATTGCGATGAGGAGTGTCGCGCCCCCCCACCAAAATACGGGTTTGGTTTTTTTGTGGTGTTTTGTTTTTTTTTTTTGGGCCACAAAAAACCAATAAAAAAAAAACACAAAAAACTATGGCCCCGGTTTTTTTTGCCAAACAAAAAAAACGCGGGGGCGACTCACAATAAAACACTACGCTTTTACTTTCTTTGTCTTTTTTGGAGTTGCGGCGGCCTT
>CAYIHV010000087.1:0-2906 GCA_964363315.1 uncultured Candidatus Saccharibacteria bacterium | reverse complement strand
CGCTTTGCACGCTTGTTTCCTAAAAGAGTCAGTGAGTAGTAATCCTCACCATTTGTCGTTTTCCTTTTCACCAACCTATTTTTCTCGAGTCGAGAAAATGATTGCTTTATTTTCCATCGATCTCGATTGTTTCGCGGAATAAAATATTTAAAAAGTTGCACCGCGTTCGGCGCAACTATAGCGGTTGTTAAAAGGCCGACGCCCAAAAGAATATTAAGTATCATCTCAGCCCTTTCGTTTCGTGTCTGTCGTTCCATATTATTAAGTGACTATGTATACGATACTATAGTACCATATACATAGTCAGTAAGAAATATACTAATTTTTTGTCCTACCTCTTCGTACACTTTTTTACTGCCTCAACTCCAACAAGTTTTCCATTGGCGAGGTAATCTAATGTTGCCCCCCCTCCCGTTGATATAAAAGAAATCTTATTTTTTATTTTAAGTCTTTCTACAATGACGGCAGTATCGCCTCCACCGATGATAGAGGTTGCTTTTGTACCGCTGATTGCCTTGAGGAGTTCTATTGTTCCCTTGTCAAACCCTCCTTCGTAGTAGCCGAGAGGACCGTTCCAGAGTATGAGCTTTACTTTTTTAAGTATGGGGGCAAGCGACTTTATGGTCTCGGGTCCCGCATCCACAATGCTGTCTTCTGCAGTAAGGGTGTCAATATTTTTTACCACTCCTTTCTTGTTGATGGCGTTCGTAACTACGGCATCTTTGGGCAATATGATATTCCCTTTTTTTAGAAGGCGAGCAAGGTTAAAATTATAATTATCAACAAAAGATTTTCCTATCATAATCCCCGTATCACGAAAGAAGTCGTTTGCAAGAACCCCCCCAATAAAAATATAATCGGCGCTCTTCATAAATTTTTTAAGGAGTGGCATCTTTGTTTCAAACTTTGATCCTCCGAGAATAAAGAGAAATGGGTGTTTATGGTTGAGAGCAAGTGAAAGATTCTTTAGCTCATCTTCAATAAGAAGACCAATGTAGCTCGGTAAATATTTTGGTATTCCTACGATAGACGCGTGTGCGCGGTGTGATGCGGCAAATGCGTCATTGACATAGATGTCTCCGAATGATGCAAGGTATTTTGCAAATGTGGAGTTGTTTGTTTCCTCGCGATCATCAATGCGCAGATTTTCGAATACCACTACTCCTCCTTCTGGTAGCCCGTTTACCACCTTGAACGCTTCCTCTTTTCTAAAATCAGGGACAAAGCCGACACTCATCGTCTTGTTTAGATAATTAACCACAGGTTTAAGGGATGACGATGAATCTTTTCCAATATGAGAGAGGATGACGATGCGCGCTTTTCTTTTGATAAGATACTCAATGGTTGGAAGCGCGCGGTCAATGCGCATCGTCTCTCGAATCTTGCCGTTATCCATCGGTACATTGAAATCAAGACGGAGAATAACACGCTTCCCTTTGAGGTCTTTAATGTCTTTAACTGTGGAAATATGATGGTTCACCGTTTTAACTATTTAATCCTTTCTGCGCTTTTTAGTATTTCTCCGAACATCTTCGGATCAAGACTGGCGCGCCCGACGAGAAGCCCGTCTATTTTTGATTTAAGAAGAAGTTCATTAACATTTTTCCCATTGATGGACCCTCCATACAAAATAGATACGACTTCCCATTCTTTTTTATATAGAATCGCGAGAGTCTTTTTTATGAGTATTGAAACTTCCAGCGCATCATCTACTGATGCGGCGCGGAGCGCATTTTTACCAATAGCCCAGATGGGTTCGTACGCTATAACGATTTTTTTTAAGTCTTTTTTATGTACACCCTTAAGAGCGATTTTTATTTGCATGGCAATATATTCTAAATAATTACCATCTTGGTCTCGCTTCTCTTCTCCTACGCAGAGGATTACAATGAGCCCGGATTTTATTGCGGCAATAATTTTTTTATTGATGAGATCGTCGGTTTCTCCCAGTGCGCGTCTCTCGGAGTGCCCGATGATGACATACGAGATGCCAAGTGAAGCAATTTGGGACGGAGACACTTCTCCCGTGTACGCGCCCTCATTTTCGTACCACACATTTTGCGCGCCAAGGGAAAGACGATGTCCTGTTGCGAGTTTTTTCAAATCTCCCACATAAATGAACGGAGGGCAAATAACCGTCTGCACATTGCGGAGAGTTTCCGCTTCTTTTTTTATCTTTGCAAATGTATCGCGCGCTAATTTTATGTTTGAGGGGAACATTTTCCAGTTGCCAATAATGAGTTTTTTCATTTTCATATTGATATTATATCATAGAGAATGGAGGTTCGGGGGCGTTGAAATAAAAAGGACCGCACTTCAAAAAGTGCGGTCCTTTTTATTTCTACTGCCCCTCTTTCCAGTCTTGAATCGTCCACGAACCGCTTGGCCCCGATGTGAATAAAGCATTCTGAAGTCCTGAAGAATAAATCACATTTGCGCTATTTTGGAGAGTAATCTTATACCCCGTTACTTCTTTTACGGACGCATTGTTCTTGAGTTTTATGTCGCCAAGACGCGCATAGAGAAGGATATCTCCTTGCACTCCCTGTTCAAGCTCTATCGCCTCATTTCCATTTCCTTGCGAAGCCCCGGTATTTTCCGAGATAAGCATTATCCACGAATTTCCTCCAGGGGCTCCGGTAAAATAAAGACCTTCTCCTTCCACCTCAACCTTACTGCTTGTCGTACGGTCTCCTGGATTGTCGGCAATCATCATAATGCTTTGCCCTACCAGAGATGGGTCAACTCTAACGGTTACATGATTCTTCACTTTGATATTCCCCGTTACCCACAGTGGACCACCGAGCGTAATGACAGGCCCCCCCCCGCTTCCAGTCCCAGTAATGGTGAAATCGCAAGGGATCTTTTTGGGGCCGATAGTTGTATCGCTTGAAATCTCATATTTG
>CAYIHV010000086.1:0-2970 GCA_964363315.1 uncultured Candidatus Saccharibacteria bacterium | reverse complement strand
CGAGAGATAGCGACTCAGCTACGCCCTGCGGACAGTTAAGGGCTTTTAGAGTCTTTGCTTCTCGCACAACCTTGCAACCCAAAGAAACTGCATCATTCACCTCTCTCTCGCTATGAGCAATCACTCTTTTATGTGGGCCTTCTTTGCTGGCGACCTCTCGAGCGCTTGCCATCCCCGCGAGAGCAATCACTATGACCAAAGTAACAGTAATAATTGAATATTTTTTAAAATTCATTTTTTTATGTATTAGACCTGCCGCCTAATAATTTTCGTAGTGAAATTATTAGGCGACAAGTCTATTATATTTATATTAGTAAATTAACCTAACGACCTTTTTACCGGATCTCTGCTTCAAGTCTACCCCCCGAGCGCAGGATTGTCAAAGCCTCACTTTAAACTGTAATACCCAAGCGAAAATGACATCCCCTCCCATGCTAAAATGACACCCCCGTGTAAAGAGTACCATTGAGCATATTAGTTAACACATAATATGCAATGGAAGGGGTTAATAGGGACAGTCACGATTCTTTTCATACAAGGGTTAATAGGGACAGTCACGATTCTTTTCATACAAGATAAGTCACAAGAATGCGGTGGATAACAAGGAATTCATGACACAATTCGAAAGAGCGATGAAGGAGCTCAGTGTTCGCGTCATCTGCGCAAACTCATCAGAGGCAAAGGGGCGGGTAGAGCGCTTGTTTGGAACGCTCCAAGACCGCATGGTGAAAGAGATGCGACTTCGTGATATTAAAACATGTGATGCGGGTGATAAATATATTCGTGAAGAGTATATAGGTAATCATCATAAACGATTCAGTGTTTCTGCTAAAAGCATTGTCGATGCGCACCGCCCTCTTTCAGATGATCTGCGAAACAGGTTGCCGTCGATATTTTCCATACAGTCAAAACGCAAAGTGAACAACGACTACACCATTCAATTTAAGAACAAGTGGTTTCAGTTGGAAGCAATACAGGACACAGCGGTGTATAAGAGAGATGAGGTGGTTGTCGAGGAACGACTTAATGATACCTTTCACATTCGCATGAAGAGTGCATACCTGAAATATCACGAACTTCCTGAACGCCCAAAACCCATGAATGTTCCAGTCATAGTACTTACAAAAAGAAAACCGGACTGGAAGCCGCCACTGAATCACCCATGGCGAAGAAATATTTTATAAAAATCCAAAAACGCACAGAATATTAGAACACAGATACTTACTTAATGGTAGATGCACTTTTAACTTTGGTCTGACAGTAATCGAAAAAACCCGCCGAATGGCGGATTTTCTTTGATAGTTTTTGTATCTAAATTCTTACAGATGTTTCTTTATCATCGCTTCTAATTCAACAATATGACCTTCTTTATCTTTTTCTAGTTTCTCCCAAAAAGCGGAACACTCGGCGCAGTCTTTTGCGTCTTCGCGGTAGTCGCTCTTGATGCGCCAGAGACTTTTGTGCTCTTGTGTTGCTTGGAGGAGTAGGTTGTAAATATGATTATTGAGCATAATTTTTGTTTTTTTAGAGCCCATTCTTATATTGCGACCTTCATTAAGCATACCATACTCGCCCAATTCTCGCGCAATGGGTTTTTCCCCTTTTATCTGTATTGTTTTTTTCTAAAAGTGTTATACTAAAAATAGTTTTTCTAAAATATCCTTCATTATATTTATGCGCGTACTTATGTTCGGATGGGAATTTCCTCCTCATAATAGCGGTGGTCTCGGCACTGCGTGTTTTGGTCTTACGCGCGCGCTCGCGCACCGCAATATAGAAGTCATTTTCGTTCTTCCTAAAAATATAGGGGTTAATGCTTCTTTTGCAAAGATGGTCTTTGCGGACAGTTGTCGTGTAAGATTTCACGAGATAGAGTCAATCCTCATGCCCTATGTTACATCTGACAGCTATGTTCGCGAGCGAGATAAATTTTTACGCGATATCTACGGCGACACTCTTTTGAAAGAAGTGCGACGGTATGCTCTGCGCGCGCGAGAGATCGCAAAGAATGAGCAATTTGACATTATCCACGCGCATGACTGGCTCTCGTTTCTTGCTGGAATAGAAGCGAAAAAAGTGTCCAAGAAACCCCTCATCCTCCATATGCACGCGACTGAATTTGATCGTACGGGAGGGCAGGGTATCAATCAGGAAGTTTACGATATTGAACGCTCTGCGATGGAGCGCGCCGACGGTATTATTGCCGTAAGCAACTTCACCAAACAAAAGATTGTTGAACGATATGGTATCTCGCAAGAAAAAATAGAAGTGGTGCACAATGGCATTGATGAGGATGATTATGTAAATATTCCCGAGCGACTCACCGAACTAAAAGAGAATGGTCAGAAGATTGTGCTTTTCGCGGGGCGTATCACCATTCAGAAAGGTCCGGAGTATTTTATTCGCGCGGCAAAAAAGGTGCTTGAATATGATACCAATGTGCTCTTTTTTGTCGCAGGGAGCGGCGATATGGAAAGGCAGATGATGCTTGAAGCGGCGCACCTCGGTATTTCCGATCACATTCTCTTTGCTGGTTTTCTTCGCGGAGACGACCTTAACGCTGTGTATCGCGCGGCAGATCTGTTTGTTTTGCCGTCAGTTTCTGAACCGTTTGGTATTACCCCGCTTGAATCGATTATTTCAGGGACTCCCGTGCTTATTTCAAAACAATCCGGCGTATCCGAGGTATTATCCCACGCGCTTAAAACGGATTTTTGGGACATAGAAGATATGGCGAATAAGATCCTTTGCGTTCTGAAACACCCGGCACTCAAGGACACTCTTTGGCAAAATAGTCGCGAGGAGATCAGAAAGATTAATTGGGACGAGGCAAGCAAAAAGTGCATTGAATATTACAAGAAGATAAAGAATAGAACATAGAATACTGAATATTGAATATTGAATAAAAAAATAATACAATATAACGGGTACAATATTAGCTTCTCGGCTCGGAAATGCGAAAGCAACCTT
>CAYIHV010000085.1:0-3010 GCA_964363315.1 uncultured Candidatus Saccharibacteria bacterium | reverse complement strand
AAGAGATAGAAAAGTATCGATCGTTTCAGAAATTAAGTAAGACTTGAGTTGCCCTAATTATGGCATTCGTAGGGATTACCAAGTCGAAAACGTGCCTGCCCGCAATTGTTGCGCTCAAGCGCTTGCAGGCGGGTGTTCGAATTCATTCTCAATGCCGATTGGTGTGATTGTTGGCGGCAAAAACGTATACGTTGAACTTGCGAGACAAGGGTTGGCAAAAGTTATTATTTATGAGGATCGGCGGAAGCTGAAATATCAGGATGAGCTCCTGAAAGCTCAAGTAGAAGCAAAAAAGAAAAAACACGGTATTTGGAGTCAATAACGGTTCTTCTCGTCCTCTTTTTCCTTCCAAACGTGCTAAAATAGTTTAACGATACTACGTATGGCGAAAATAAAAGATTTACCTAAAGTTGAGCGGCCGAGAGAAAAACTCATCGCGAAGGGTGTTGAGAATCTAAAAGATTCAGAGCTTTTGGCTATTCTTTTGCGAATCGGCAAGCAAGGGAAAAATGTAATAGAAATTTCTTCTCAAATCTTAAAAAAGTATTCCAAGAAGAGATTACTACAGTTGAATTACCAGGATTTAATTAATGTCGGAGGGATTGATTCAGCCAAGGCGGCGACTATTTTAGCCGCTTTTGAGCTATCCAAACGTGCCTTGGAAGTCAACGACTCTAATTTACCGGTAATTTCTACTACTAAAGAAGTTCTCGCTCAATTAACTGAATTACGTGAAAATAAAAAGGAGCATTTAGTTGCTTTGTATCTCAATGCCAGAAGTCAGTTGATTCATAAAGAAACTATTTCGATGGGAACTCTAACTGCCAATTTGGTCCATCCTCGAGAAGTTTTCGAACCTGCCATTAAATGTTATGCGGCGTATATTATTGTTGCGCATAATCACCCTTCGGACGACCCTGCACCATCGGAAGATGATTTGAAAGTTACTAAAAGATTACTAGAAGCTGGTAATGTATTGGGAATTGATATTATTGATCATATTGTCATCGCAAAGACTTCTTATTTTAGCTTCAAAGAGAAAGGAAAATTATGAACCAAGCTAACCACCAGCACATCGCAAATTTTATCTGGGGCATCGCCAATCTTTTACGCGATGATTTTAAGCGCGCAAAGTATCCCGATGTTATTTTGCCTTTGACCGTCTTGCGTCGACTTGACTGCGCTCTTGAAAAAACAAAATCCGATGTACTCAACAAATACGAGCAATACAAGGGAAGGCTGGATGATATGGATGGAATTTTGAAACAAGCAAGCGGGTATAGTTTTTACAATACCTCTCCGTACGATTTCAAAAAACTGTTGGACGATCCGAAAAATATTGGTAATAATCTCCGGCTTTACATAAATGCCTACAGCCCCACAATGCGCGAGATCATTGAAAAATTCAAATTCAGCACACAGATTGACGCTCTGGAAGAAGTAAACCTTACCTACCAAGTTATCGAGCAATTCAGCACGATTGATCTTCATCCGGACAGAGTGAGTAATCTCGCCATGGGCTATGTTTTTGAGGAACTCATCCGTAAATTTAACGAGGCGTCAAACGAAAACCCTGGGGAACACTTTACCCCGCGCGAAATTATCCGTCTGATGGTCAATCTCTTGTTTGCGCCGGATTTGGACACGCTCAAAAAACAAAGCATTATCAAAACCATTTATGATCCGGCATGTGGGAGCGGCGGCATGTTGACCGAGGCCAAAGAGTGGATTTTGGAAAGTGTCAATAAAACTGCTCAAGTGGAGATGTTCGGTCAGGAGGTCAATCCGGAAACTTTTGCCGTGGCTAAATCCGATCTTCTTATCAAAGGCGAAAACGCAGACAACATTAAATACGGTTCCACTTTATCGCATGATCAGCTTTTTGGTGAGAAGTTTGACTACATGCTTTCCAATCCGCCCTACGGTAAAGAGTGGAAAAAGGATCAAAAAGAGATAGAGAGTGAAGCTGAGCGAGGATTTGAAGGCCGTTTCGGTGCCGGATTGCCTCGTATCAGCGACGGCCAACTCCTCTTCCTGCAAACTATGCTAGCCAAGATGAAACCCTCAAACGGCGGAAGCAGAATTGCTATCGTTATGAACGGCTCACCGCTTTTTACAGGGGATGCCGGAAGCGGAGAGAGCGAGATTCGCCGTTGGATTATCGAGAATGACTGGTTGGAAACGATCATCGCGCTTCCCAATCAGCTTTTCTACAACACCGGCATTCATACTTATATCTGGGTCCTCACGAACCGTAAGAAAGACCATCACAAAGGGAAAGTGAAGCTCATCAATGCTGTGGATCTCTACGAAAAGATGCGTAAAAGTTTGGGCGATAAACGCAACATTATTTCTGACGCGCAAATTCAAGAAATTACCGAGCTTACTTTAGACGGAGAAAAAAGCAAACTGGTAAAAGTGTACCCGAATGAATTTTTCGGCTATCGCAAAATTACCATTGAACGTCCGCTCAGATTGTCTTTGACTTTGGGCGAATCAAATATTGAGGTGGCTAAGCCTTTTACCGAAGAAGGAATGGCGTCATCAGTGCGGAAAGCTGTTTTATTTTCAATAAAAGCTGATTTTAAAGCAGAAAGATCGTATTTTATTTTCAAAAAACTTATCGGAAATTTGTACCTATCAAAAGCCGAATTTACGAAAGCAATTGAGAGCGCTGGGATAAAAGAAGGATTTTTCACTACGTATACAAGTAAGGAACATAAAGAAGTTGAAAACATTGCAGATTTTATGTTTAAAAATTTTGGCGTAAAAAATGATAAAGCTGAAGTCTACTTAAATACTGATGATACACAAATGCCGGACACAGATTTGCGCGATTATGAAAATGTTCCGCTGGGCGTTGATATCAACGAATATTTCAAACGCGAAGTTCTGCCTCATGTGCCGGATGCGTGGATTAGCGAGGACAAAAAGTATTGCGACCATAAAGACGGGCAAATCGGCAAAGTGGGCTATGAAATCAGCTTCACGAGATATTTTTATGAATACA
>CAYIHV010000084.1:0-3032 GCA_964363315.1 uncultured Candidatus Saccharibacteria bacterium | reverse complement strand
TCTTTATAGAATAAGACAATGCTTCCAAAAACCACAACCGCGAGCGTAAAGATAATCAAAACATCGGAAGGAGAAACCGTTGAAATACTCCCAAAAAGATAGCTGAAAAGATTTGCATTGAAGCCCTTTGCGAGCGAGAGAATGACCACCGCAAGCGCGAGCGACCCCGATAAAAAAATCGCGAGAATGGATTCGCTAAAGATTTTTCGTGAATGTCGAAGCCACTCAATTCCCAAAGAAGCACCTATGGAAAACAAAATGGCAGAAAAAATAGGATTGAATTGAAAGAGAAGCCCCATTGCCACCCCCGCGAGCGAAACATGGGCAATGGTGTCAGATAAAAGCGAGTATCTCCTCACTACGAGAAACATACCGATAAGCGGCGCCACCACCCCGACGGCAATTCCCGCTTCAAATGCCCGTACCATAAAATCATATTGGAAAATTTCAATCATTGTTGATTATTGTGGTCAATTTTTGCTACCCCTTCACCGTAGAGTTGACGTATAATGTTTTCTTCAAGGAGATTTTTTGGTTCTCCATAACACACAAGATTATGGTTGAGACAGAGAACCGTCTTAATCTCTTTTGATATCATATCCACATCATGAGACACAAAAAGAATAGTAAGAAGGTGATCAGTGTTGAGTTTTGCCAGAAATTCATAAAATTTCTTTTGCGCGCCAATATCCACCCCAACCGTCGGCTCATCCAGAACGAGAATATCAGGGTCGCTCGCAAGCGCGCGCGCAATAAAAACCCGTTGTCGTTCGCCGCCAGAAAGCTTGCCAATAAGGGTGTTACGGTATTTTTCAATTCCAGAAACTTCCATCGCCCACTCCACAGCATCAATATCTTTTTTTGTAAATCCTGAAAAGAAACCGAGGCGCGGGATACGACCGCTTCGCACCACTTCAAATACCGTCGCGGGAAAATCTTTGTTGTCCTGAACTGCCTTCTGTGGAACATAACCGATGCGATATTTTTCTTTGAGAAGATATGGGTCTTTGTCAAAGATCCTCACCGTGCCTTCGGTTGGTTTCAAAAGCCCCAAGATAATCTTAAGGAGCGTTGTCTTTCCTCCTCCATTGGGGCCGATAATACCTAAATACTCCCCTTCGTGCACGGTAAACGAGAGTTTTTCGAGGACGAAGGCCTCGTCATATTTAAAGCTGACATTATTGAGCTCAATATAAGGGTCTATTGATTGCATACAAGGGCTGTTTTTAAATTATATAAGTTTTCCGTCATAAGCGATAGATAATCTTTACCCGATTGCGCCTCTTCATGCGTGAGACTTTCAATAGGGTTTAAGACCAAGAGCCCTCCTCCAATTTCGCGCGCTATGGTTTCTGCGAATTTTGGATTTGCTATCGTCTCAAAAAAGATATGGCGTATCCCTTTTTCGTGAGCGAGAGAAATGATGCGGATGATTTCTTTGGGAGATGGCTCTTCATCGGGAGAGATGCCCGCAATAGGGGTCATCGAGAGATTATATCTTCTCGCAAAATATCCGAATGCATTGTGCGCAACAATAATATCTCGTAATGCACACGAATTGAGTGTCTCTTTGAAATACTCGTCGAGCGAAGCAATCTTTCGTATCAGGTTTTCCGCATTCAAACGATATTCCTCTTTGTGGAGCGGGTCAATAATGACCAAGACATCGCGAATAAACACCACCTCTTTTTGCGCAATAATCGGGTCAAGCCAGATATGAGGGTCAATGTTATTGTTTTGATAAAGCAAATCTTCTTTTTCACCGATGCGAGAGACCATATTGATTGATTGGTTCGCGTGAGAAGAAGAGATTGCTTGTGTTTGTAACCACCGCGAGACCCATGGTTCAAACGACGCCCCATTATAAATGAATAAATCTGATTTTTCCAAAGAAGCAAGGTCACGCAGGGAAGGTTCAAAATCGTGCGGCTCCGTACCCAAAGGAGTGAGATTCTTCACGGAAACTTTATCTCCTCCCACTTCTCCCGCAAAGTACGCAAGGGGGTAAAAACTTACAGTAACTTTTATTTTTTCCGTATCTAAAGATTGAGTATTTAATTTTGAAAAAGCTTCCGGTAATCCTTTTTGGATATATCCTCGTCCCAAAAAAATAATCCCCGCCGCAAGGAGGATGATACTCAAAAGAAGAAAGATATTTTTTTTATTATTCATAAGGATAACATACTACAAACAACAGACAACGCACAACAAACGACGAATAACTAACAACATGGATTCAAACGCATTGCATTCCGTTGTCCGTTGTTAGTCGTCTGTTGTCTGTTGGCTACTCTCCAGAGTAGAGAGGGTTGCATTTAAGACAGATACCCAATTCTTCAAGGCGATTAAGGTATTTTACAACTGTGGTGACATATTCAGAATGACTCCATGTAAGAGGAGCGGCGGAAAGTTGTTCCCCAGTATAAGGATGTATCTGTTCTGAAAGCACCCCCGAGGGCATTGCGTATTTTGTTATCCACGCAAACCACTTGTGCGCATTATAGAGATCAGATTCTTTCTTGGCGCGCGCAATATAATATTGAGCAAGCCAGAGCGTGGTAATAACCCATGGATTGCCCGGAACCCCTTCCACCGAGCGGAAATAATGATCTCCCTCATACCGCGCAACGCCGCTAACTCCCGTCCTACAAACAAGACGGTTTTCCACTTGCAGAATGGCGCGCGCAAGACGCGAATCGTCAATATCAAGAACGCCAAATTCAAAAATACCATAGATACTCGACATATCCAGAGTTTTATCATACGAGATCATCCCATCGTCGGATACATTTATCATCTTTACAAAGATACCTGACGCCTCGTCATAAAGATATTTAAGTATCGCTTGGCGAATCTCTGTCGCCGCGTCCGTATAAATTTGTTCACTCTTTTCTTTTCCAAGGATATTTGCGAATTTTGCGGCAGATGTCAATGCTCCATATACCGAGGCAGATGTGAATGTATGGATGCCGAATTTCTCTTCCCAGAGATCATACGATGCCTTCGGCAGTTTTGTTATGGGGTCGCGATAT
>CAYIHV010000083.1:0-3067 GCA_964363315.1 uncultured Candidatus Saccharibacteria bacterium | reverse complement strand
ATGGAAAACGTGCGCGAATATCTGTTTGAAAAAGCAAAAATCCTCGCGGTCATTGGGTTACACGGCAACACGTTCAAGCCGCACACGGGCACCAAGACCAGCGTGCTCTTTTTGCAGAAGTGGGGTGGCGAAGCGGGTGAGCCGCAAAAGGACTATCCTATATTCATGGCGGTCTCCAAGAAAGGCGGCAAAGACAATTCAGGCGACTATGTCTACAAAAAAGGCCCCAACGGCGAATATGTGCACGATGCCAAGGGCCGCAAAGTCCTCGACCACGACCTCGACGCCATCGCCGAAGGGTTTTTAAAATTCACAAAAGAACCCACTACCTATGACTAAAGAGCAGGAGAAAAAGGAGATTCAAAAGAAAAGAACAAGAATCTTCAATACTTTGTATTCTCCGATTTTTCAACAAACAAGCAACCAGGAAAAACCTGGAGATTTACCAGAGGGAGAGAAAGATATAACAATTAGTCAAATCTTCCTAGACGATTTTCTGAAGAATGCAAAAGAGGGAAAGCGGTGGTGTGAAGAAGCGGCAATGCATTGGGCCGAAATACTAACATTCCCCTTTTCACATATGATAATCACTTTTGATCTTGGCGTTTTGGCATTTATAGGAGTGATGCGGGAATCATTTTTTAGTCAGGAGATTTTAGTGCTCTCAATTATTTACGCGCTCACCTCATTGTTGATCTTAACAGTTTTTACGCGAAGTGTTGTCGTCAAGAATATCAATAGTCTCGCTGAAAGGGTCCGGGTTCTAAACTACACAATTATTCTTGCGCCACGCGAGATACAAAATCAAGATAACGCAAGGAGTACAGTTGAGCTCTGGGGAAAACAAGGGAAACTTTTGAGACAGAATCTTGACGGATTGGAAGAGCATGTAAAAGTCTGGATGCCTTGGCAGAAAATAGGTATCTATCTCTTTTATGCGTCGATCCTCTCTGTACTTTTGGGAATTATCTTTGAAATATGATTACAAAAATTAAAACAACTTGGCACATTAGAGAGAAATCCGTTCAAGAGGATCAGGTGTCGCTTTATTCGCAATTTGAAAAGTTGGCGTTACAAGCTTTGTATGCATGTATTGTTCGTGACATAGTAAAAGAGTATCGGTATCGTCGAGCGGAGACACTGCGAAAATACAATACTATCGCTACCTTCTCACATGTTGCGCTGGCGAATTACGCATTACAACAACTTTGGAAGCTATTTGACCAGAACAACAGCACCATGCATGTTTGGTATGTGGTGGAGCACATGCCTCACCCGGACATAAAGACCTGGTTTGCTCAACGCATCAAGGAACTTGAACCGGACATCAAATATTTCTCGACATGGCGAGGAAATGCTAGTGCGCACAGATCTGCAATAGGACATTTTGCGCTGCAGGAACTTGATCAGAAATTTGAAGGTGAACAAGACAACGAGGAAAGAATCCGGCAATTTCTCCTCGATTTTCTATGCGAGATGAGATTTCAGATGCACAGAACATCCAGGCAGGAGCAGATGCGGATATTTCAAGACATTCTTACTAGCTATCGAAAGTTAGTAGAAAACGATCGCGACGAAATGCTGAAAAACTACGACAATTAAAATTATGGTCGTTTTCTCTATAATCCAAAAATCTCAACTCGAAGGCGCGAAGCGGCTGGACGCGGAGTATTACCAGCCGGAGTATTTGGCTTTGCAAAAAAATCTTGAAAAAACAAAGTCAATCACGCAATGGGGCGACATCGAGGGGAAATTCATAACAGGTCCCTTTGGTTCTGAATTCAATACGGATAATTATGTGCAAGAAGGGAAGTATAGATATGTACGTGGAAAAGATGTTAAAGAATTTTTCCCAACGGATGAAGACAATGTTTATGTACCGAAAGAAGATTACGAACGACTCAAAAAATATTCTCTTCTTAAGGGAGATGTTCTTGTTTCTGTAGTAGGTACACCTGGCATTGGTGCCATAGTAGACTCAAAATTACTGCCCGCTATTTTTAGTTGCAAAAGTACCGTTTATAGAACGAGGTCAATCAACACATTTTATTTCATCGCTTATCTAAACTCATCCTATGGCAGGAAATTACTTGAACGAAGCGTTCGAGGTGCCGTACAGACAGGATTGAACATTGATGACCTTAGAGATTTACCCGTATTTCTTCCAAGTACCGACGTCCAAGAGGAAATAGGCGATATGGTAAGGGATGCAAAAAAAACGCTTGATGAATCAAAATCTCTTTATGTTCAAGCCGAAAATGTGCTGTTGGAGGAGTTGGGGTTAAAAGATTTCAAGACAGACGAAGATTTGTATAGCATCGTTAATTTTTCGGATATTAAAGCGGCGAATCGGATGGATGCGGAATACTTTCAGCCGAAGTATGAAAAAATCATTTCCGTTTCGCGTGCGCATGGGGGTATGGCCCTTGGCGAATTGGTAACTATAAAAAAGGGGTTTGAGCCAGGCGCAGATGCATATGAAGACGAGGGGAAATTGTTTATCCGCGTCAGTAGCATTTCCAAGCACGAGCTAATTGATAAAGACCAGAAATATATTAGTCAAAAGTTGTACGAGGAATTGAAAAAAGAATATGAACCGAAGAAAGGCGAAATATTGCTTACGAAAGATGCATCGCCCGGGGTAGCGTATGCGCTTGATACAAATGTTGAAGGAATTATTTCGAGCGGTATCTTACGATTGAAATTGAAAGAAGAAATCAATCCAGATTATCTGGCTCTTTGTATAAATTCTGTTGTTGGGCAGATGCAAGTGGAACGCGACGCCGGCGGTTCTGTAATAGCTCACTGGAAACCCGAACAAGTGAAAAATATGCTCGTACCGATTCTGCCGAAAGCGACGCAGGAGAAAATCGCAGAACTTGTACAAGAATCGCACATCGCGCGCAAAAAAGCGAAAGAACTTTTAGAAGAGGCAAAGCGTAAGGTTGAGGAATTAATAGAATCAAAGTCCAAGTAACTTAATTATTGTGAAATCTTAGATCCGCAGGGAGAGGTGTGGATAACTATTATTAGGGCGGTGGGGGAGGGTGGGATATAATGCTGAAAT
>CAYIHV010000082.1:0-3195 GCA_964363315.1 uncultured Candidatus Saccharibacteria bacterium | reverse complement strand
ATATCCAATAGGTATGGACAGTGACAATGATGGAGCAAATTGGGGAGCGCTTAAAGCGGCACTTGTGCCATATATCAATCTTCCTCAAGATCCGCTATTTGTTGATGGGTCATATCCGTGGTGTGGCAGAGCGTATCATTATGAGAGTATGACGGGAGATAATTTTAGATTGGCAGTTTGCGATGAAATTACCTATGCTAGCCCTGGGAAGTATAATTTTTGCAGTGGTTACACTGGATGGTATCCAGGACCATGGATACTTCTTTGTGGATAATGGACATTGTCTGTAATACCTTTGAATTACGAAATGCAACAAAGGCGTGTTTTTTAACCCGCCCCTAAAAACTGCAGTTCTTCTGTGGTTTTTCTTTCTTCTGTATTGTTAAAACAAAAAGTTAAATACGAAAGCTTTTTAACGAAGCGCGTAAGTCAAGATGGAATAGATGTAATTCCCCAAATATCCGCCGACTGATTTCGGCAGAGTAGTGATCAAACCGTAAAGCATTTCCAAGTTTCTGAAATTAAGCTCAATGGTCATTCGGGTATCGTAGGGGTTAATGTGGACAGCCACCATTGTTTTGTCTTTTGTGTGTTGTAACACTATGAAAAATGGGGATAGCTATTCATTGTTTATTAAACGGCAATGTTTCTGACGCCATAAAAATCCAAGAAAAATTTCCATTACCGAAAGAGATACTTAATTCTCCCGAAGTCCAACAAGATATCAAGGGTTGATTTATTGTCTATCAAAGCCGCTTGACTATTCTTCACCATTTGATAAGATGCAATTCGAGCTCACTCCGAGCTTGTTTTGTTTAACCAAAACAATGGAAGAGAGGGACACCAAAAACCGATGACACGATCGCTTAAAAAAGGACCATTCACCGAGCCGAAACTTCTCAAGAAGATCGCGGGAAAAAACGCGCAAAACGAACCTTTGATCAAAACTTGGTCACGGGCAAGTCAGATTAGCCCAGATATGATCGGTTTTCTTTTTGGTGTGCATAATGGCAAAACACATATTGAAGTCCGCGTAACAGAAGATATGGTTGGTCATCGGCTCGGAGAGTTTTCCCCCACAAAGAAATTTGTTCGTCATGGCGGTAAAATGCAGAAGGAGCTTGAACAGAAAAAGAAAGAGGGCGAAATTGCCGCCGCGCAAGCCGCAAAAAGCGAAACCGCCGTCGCTAAGAAGGAATAAAGATGAATCCCGTTAGAGATTATTCAGTTATATATCTGACGAAAACAAGGTAATGGACAATAGGATGAAGTAATGATAGTATCATAAAAATTGACGGTTCTGCGAGAATATCGCGAACAAACATAAAACATTATTAGATAATTATTTTATAGGCAGTATTCAGGAAATTTTCTGCAGAACCTATCTTTAACGGGATGAACCCCGTTAGAAGCAATAGAAATACAAACAATATGCCAAACTTTAATCATTATCAACTAATCGGAGGTAACTTCTAAAGGGATGAAAGCATATCTTAAAAGTTATCGTCAGGCGCCGCGAAAGGTTCGTCTTGTTACCAATCTTATAAAAGGCAAGACGGTTCCGCGCGCGCTTATAGAGCTTGATGCTCTCCCTAAACGCGCTTCAGGCGCCATAAAAAAACTCTTGCTTTCAGCCGTTGCTAATGCAAAGGAAAATAACGGCATTGACCAAAGTATTCTTATGATAAAGTCAGCGCGGGTTGACCAAGGTCCTATAATGAAGCGTTCTCAGCCAAGGTCGCGCGGTTCGGCAAATCCTATTCACAAACACACAAGCCATATCTGGATTGAGCTTGCGACCAGCGTGCAAGTTGAAGTTGAAAATAAAAAATCAAAGACAAAGATAAAGAGCGAAGAGTCGCCAAAGGTATCAAAAAAAGTAGCTCTCGCAAAAGTGAAAGAAAAAGCGACAAAAGGCAAGACCCGAGTTGCTAAGGGCTAACGACTATATAACTATTAACTACCTTTATGACACATACCGTACATCCATTTTCTCATAGACTAGGAATTATCCGTGACTGGAAGTCACGATGGTTTGGGGTGAGACGAGAATACAAGGACTTTCTTAGAGGGGATATTCTTATGAGAGTTTTTCTTGATCGTCGCCTTGCAGGTAACCATATTGCCGGTGTTGAAATAGAGCGTAATGCAAAAACTTTTCGCATTATTATAAAGACGGCGCGACCAGGGCTCATCATTGGCCGCTCGGGAGAAGGAGCCGTCAAACTCAAAAATGATATTCTGAAAGAGGCCGCTCGAAAGAAAATCAATATCCCCAAAGACTTTAAACTTGATATTGAGGAAGTTCGTTCGCCTGAATCAAGCGCTGAAATTGTCGCTGAAATGGTTGCGGAAGGACTTGAAAAACGCCTTCCTTTTCGTATGATACTCAAGAAGACGATTGAGAAAGTAATGGCAAACCGTGATGTGAAAGGAGCGCGCATTGCCGTTTCGGGACGCCTTGGTGGCGCTGATATGGCGCGCTTTGAGCAGGTTCGTCGCGGAGGTATTCCTCTTCAGACATTCCGCGCGGATATTGATTATGCTCAAAAGACAGCCCGTCTCTCGTATGGTGCTATCGGTATCAAAGTATGGATATATAAAGGGCAGATTTTTGCAGAAGACAAGAAAAAAGCTCTCGCTTTAAGCACAAGCAATACAAATGTTTAGATATTCCGATTAAATTACAATGTTATTCCCTAAAAAAGTAAAATTCAGAAAGTGGCAAAATGCTCGCAAGAGCGCGTCTCGCTTGGAAAAACCAGATACACGCGGCACGACGATTTCTTTCGGCTCATTTGGGTTAAAGGCCGAGACTTCGGCGCGGGTGAAGTCAAATCAGATTGAAGCGGCGCGCAAAGTTATTGGGCGCACTATTACCAAGGTTGGAAAGATGTGGATTCGTATTTTCCCCGATAGACCATACACGCAAAAGCCGGCACAGATGGGAATGGGTAAAGGAAAAGGAGATCCGCAGGGGTATGTGTTTGAGGTTCGTCCCGGCCGCGTACTCTTTGAAATTGATGGAGTAGATGAGGCGATAGCGGTAAAAGCCCTTAAGAAAGCTGGAGCGAAGCTACCCCTAAAGACAAGGGTCGTTTGCCGTTAATTATTATTTTTTTATATGATTGATTTCAAAGAAAAAAGCATGGAAGAATTGATAACATTCGTCAATGAAAAGAGAGAAGGCCTTCG
>CAYIHV010000081.1:0-3226 GCA_964363315.1 uncultured Candidatus Saccharibacteria bacterium | reverse complement strand
TTTTGCTAAACAAAACATGCTCCGCCTTTCGATTCTCCACGCAAGCCAAGCAGTTGGCTTGCTCTGCCCGCACAATAAAAATACCCTTTTGGGCTTTTTTTTGTGCGGGCAGGGAGAATCGAACTCCCGCCAAGAGTTTGGAAAACTCCTATTCTGCCATTAAACTATGCCCGCAATATTCATGAGAAGCTATTTTTTCTCTGTTAAACGATTCCATTAACCTTTTTAACAATCTCGTCAAGCGTGAAATTCGCTTTCACCATAAAATCTTTTGCTCCAAGCGCCATTGCTTTATCCAAGTCCTCCTTTTGCCCAAGATTACTCAAGATAATAACAGGAATATCGGATATCTTTGGGTCCGCTTTTATGCGGGAGAGGATTTCAAATCCGTCTACTCCCGGCAAAATAAGATCAAGAAGGACAATGTTCGGCTTACGCTGTGAAAGAATCTGAAATGCCGCTCCCGCCTCAATGGCGTTCTGCACATCAAACCCTTCCCCAGTGAGCTTGCGAACAAGGAGCTCGCGGAGAAATTTATCATCTTCAATAACAAGAATGAAGATATTATCTTTTTTTTTCTTGGATGTATTGTGTGAAAGATCTGCGGAAGGGGGGGCTATTGCATGGTTGTCCTTTGAAGAACCAATTGTCTCAGTCTTTTGAGCGCCTTGAGCATGCGCGCTCTCATCTCCCGTGGAAACAGTATTTCCTTTTTTGAGCACATTGCTCACTTTTTCCAATACTTCATTTGGGTCAAAAATGGCCTTGATTAAAAACTCGCGCGCACCAAGCTCCTGCGCGCGCTGTATTTCTACCGGCTGACCAGAGTTTGAAATGATAATCACGGGGATATCCTTAAGCGACGGGTCGGCATGAAGTTCTTCCATAACCTCAATACCATTTTTATTGGGCATTAAAATATCAAGGAGGATACAATCCGGTTTCATTTCGCGTATCTTTTGCATACCAATAACGCCATCAGCCGCGCGGTCAACAATGTAACCATTTTTTTCGAGCTTCTCTGAAAGAACATCGCGAAGCACAATGTCGTCTTCAATGATTATAATTCTCCTTTTTTCTTCCATATGATTCATATTATTGTATACCAGAACCATCGTTGTCGCAAGCAATTTCTGGTTGAATGTGAGACCCGTAACAGAAAATCTTGAAACGATTCAAACTTTACCTTTGCGCATGTGTGCAGGATTCCATATTTCATCTTCTCTCTTTATGTCTTCCTTATCTCTCTTTGCTCTTCTTTTGGTATCAGATCTTGGATAATAGGAATGAGTACGGTAAATGTAGTCCCTTTTGTCTCCTCCGAATCAACCCAGATCTGTCCGCCATGTCGCGTAATAATATTCTTAACAATAAAGAGACCGAGTCCCGAACCATCCGTTTGGAGATGTACCACATTCGTGGCGCGGAAGAACTTTGAGAAGAGCTTATGAATTTCTTCTTTTGGAATCCCCACCCCGGTATCTTTAATTTTGACCTGGAGATAATCTCCTTGCTTTTCTATGGTGATGATTACGCGACCTCCCGGAAGCGTGTACTTAATCGCATTATCAATGAGATTCTGCAATGCAATGAGCATCTTTTCAGCATCAAAGAAGAATGGTGCCAACTCTGTATGTATCTCTGCAACTACTTCAATATTGCGTTCTCTTGAAGCCAATTGCGAATTCTCAATAAGAAGTTTGAGTATTTTCGAAAAATCATTCTTCTCAAATCTATAACCAAATCTGCCATTTTCTATGCGAGAGACATTGAGGAGGTCGTTCACAAGTTGAATCATCTTCTCATTCGTATCATATCCTCGTTTGAGCATCTTACTTTGTTCTGGAGAAATAGCGCCCAGATCTCCATCAAGGAGGAGTTTAAGCACCCACTTAACCCCAGAGAGCGGGGTACGGAGCTGGTGCGCCGCCACAGAGATAAAGTCCGATTTTAGACGATCAAATTCGCGTAAATTTGAAACCATGGAATTAAACACTTTTCCAAATCTTCCGATCTCGTCATCTGAAGTATTCTCTATAACTTGGCTAAAATCGCCTTCAGCTACTTTTTGCGCGATTTTTGAATACATCGCAATTGGTCCAACGATTTCTCTGCGCAAGAAGACCGAAAGAGTAATCACAAGAACAACAATAAATGCAATTCCGATACCTGCCATACGAAGTCTCAATGCATTGATTCTATCCTTGTATGATGATGTTAGAGTATGTATTTCAATGAGTCCGATAGTCTCATCCTTCCCGTCAACAAGAAATTCAATGGGCTCTATGCGAGTAAGAACTTCCAGATTCTCATGGATACGCATGCCGTCAAAACGCGCAATCTTCCCCAAGAGAACATCCTCTCTTGCGCGCTCATATTCTTCCGCATCATCCTTGAACTCTTCCTTTTCACCTCCTGTATTGGCAATGATATTGAGTGTAGAATCAAATACGATAAAGTCGTGGAAAAAACCGAATTTTGACACACTATTCGTAATCTCTTGAATCGCGCCGAAATCTTCTTGCCGTGTGACGACAATAGACCGCGCGCTCTGCTCAATCCCTACCGAGATCGTCTGAAGAAGTCTTTTCGCCTCGGCAACATCAATGTTATTTTTTGATTTTGTGACGACTTCCACTTCTATTATATTAATGATGTTGGATATATTCTTATCGTCTTGCAGGTAAATAGGGATGCGCCGTTCAAGCTCATAAAAAGCGCCTCTGTCATTCTGTATATCAATGGAATTACCACTCTTCTTTATGCGATCAATCAACTCAAGGTCATTCTTTTCTACACGCGCGCCAACAAGGGAATGATTCGTCGTCGCTATATAAACTCCATTGATGTCGGTTACATCAATATATTTAACTCCCTCTATTTTGGAGAGTTTATCTACAACCATCTGCAGATAATCTTCCTGCGAATGTATCTGCATGAACATACGCGATATATCTTCAAGAAAGAGGTTTCCTATTGCCTCTGAAGTATTCTTTACTTGTTGTTCAATGTTTGACCCCTCAATATTCACGACAACCCAAAATGTCGCAGTGAGGACAATGGTTGTCACGATCACTAGCACGAAATTGATTTTCTTTCCGAGACTCATTTCAAATCATTATAACACCTTAGAATATTAAAAAGGAAGCGTGGGGAATAGAAATCTAGCACACTACTGACCTTTCCTACTTAGCTTAATAGAACAAACGCGATGACTTTTGCGCCA
>CAYIHV010000080.1:2718-3241 GCA_964363315.1 uncultured Candidatus Saccharibacteria bacterium | reverse complement strand
ACTTGATCCAAGAGTTCATGTTGCCGTAGAAGTGGTTGAAACGGACAAAAAAGAACAAGAAAATATAATCAGCGCTGTAGTACAAAAAGGATATCGTCTGCATAGCAAAGTCATCCGTCCCGCGAGAGTAAAAGTGTTTGGGCGCAGTGGGGAATAACCAATAATTAATATCAAAGCACGAGAAGACAGAAGAATAAAACAAGATATTTATTTAAAATTATTAACTATTCATTATTTAACTATCAAAACTATGGCAAAAATTTTAGGTATTGATTTAGGAACAACGAATTCCGCGATGGCAATTATTGAAGGTGGTGAGCCACGCATCATAGAAAATATTGAGGGCGCGCGCACTACTCCATCGGTCATTGCTCAATCAAAAACAAAAGAACGTCTCGTTGGCATGCTTGCAAAAAGACAATCTGTGACAAATCCCATTAACACACTCTTTGGAATCAAACGCTTGATTGGCCATAGTTTTACTGATGAAGGCGTTCAGCGGGACATGAAGAATGTTTCATTT
>CAYIHV010000080.1:0-2708 GCA_964363315.1 uncultured Candidatus Saccharibacteria bacterium | reverse complement strand
AGATGGGGGATCGTTCATATCGCCCTGAAGAGATTTCCGCAATGGTTCTTCAGAAACTCAAACAAGACGCTGAAGCGAAGATCGGAGAAAAAATCACCGAAGCGGTCATTACCGTGCCCGCATATTTTGACGACTCCCAACGACAGGCAACAAAAGACGCGGGACAAATTGCTGGCTTTAATGTAAGGCGCATTATCAACGAACCGACCGCGGCGGCTCTTGCCTATGGTTTTAATAAAAAGAAAAATGAGAAAATTGTCGTCTATGACTTTGGAGGAGGGACCTTTGATGTGTCCGTCCTTGAAGTGGGGGATGATGTTATTGAGGTGAAATCAACTGATGGTGATGTGCATATGGGAGGCGAAGATATTGACCAAAAGATTATCCGCTATATTGCTGATGAATTCAAAAAAGAGTCAGGAATTGATGTGTCAAAAGATATGCTCGCGCTCCAGCGTCTCAAAGAAGCCGCGGAAAAAGCGAAGCACGAACTATCTACGACGGTGGATTCAGAGATTAATATTCCGTTCATCACCTCGGATGCATCGGGACCAAAACATCTCCTCCTTAAGCTTTCGCGCGGAACACTTGAAGGTCTTGCTCGTGAATATATAGATAAATCTATTGAGATCACGAAACGCGCGCTTTTAGCATCATCGTTCAAACAGGGGGACATTCAGGAAATCATTATGGTGGGAGGACAGACGCGTATGCCCGCTATTGTGGATGCGGTAAAAAAATTTTTTGGGGGAAAAGAACCAAATCGTTCTATTAATCCTGACGAAGTCGTTGCTATTGGCGCGGCGATACAGGCAGGCATCCTTCAGGGAGATGTTAAAGATATTCTTCTCCTTGATGTCATTCCACTTTCTCTTGGTATTGAGACTTTTGGAAATGTGGCGACGAAGCTCATTGAAAAGAATACAACCATCCCCGCATCTCGTTCACAGGTATTTTCAACGGCGGCCGACAATCAAACTTCGGTAGAGATTCATATTGTGCAAGGCGAACGCGCTATGGCACCTGATAATAAGTCATTGGGGCGTTTTATCCTTGACGGTATTCCGCCATCTCCCCGCGGACTCCCACAAATAGAAGTATTTTTTGACATTGACGCAAACGGTATTTTGCAAGTGAAAGCGAAAGAAAAGACTACAGGAAAAGAGCAATCTATCCGCATTGAAGCAAGCTCGGGACTTAGCAAAGAAGATATCGCGCGTATGCAAAAAGAGGCGGAAATGAACGCTTCCGAGGACGCAAAGAAACGCGAGGTTGCGGAGAATAAGAATATGCTTGAACAGATGATCTATATCGCAGAAAAAGAACTCCGTGAACATGGTGATAAAGTATCTGCCGAGGTAAAAACTGCCGTAGAAGAAAAACTCGCAGTGGCAAAGACGGCAAACAGTGGAACTGACGCCGATGCTATCAAAAAAGCAAAAGACGAACTTTCCGCCACACTTCAGAAAATCGGAGAAGAGATGATGAAGAATGCTTCAAAGGAGCAAAATACTCAAACTCCTTCCGGTGATGAGAAAAAAGATGAAGGAGGGGAAGGCAAGGTGCATGACGCGGAATACAAAGAAGGAGATAAATAGAATATTGAAGGTGGAATTCAGAATATGGAACAGGTGCGGGTTTTATTCAACATTCCATATTCCATATTCCATATTCCATCAATGAAAGACTATTACAAAATCCTCGGTGTAGACAAGAAATCTTCAACAGATGAGATAAAAAAAGCGTTTCGTAAACTTGCGCACAAATATCATCCCGACAAAGGGGGCGATGAAAAGAAATTCAAAGAGGCAAGCGAAGCGTACCAGATTCTCTCGGATGAAAAGAAGCGCAGAGAGTATGACACATATGGTTCATCTGGGGGAGCGCGATCTCAACAAGGCGGGTTTGATCCTTCTGGGTTCGGAGGTTTTAGTGGCGGATTTAGCAGTCAGGGCTTTGAAGGATTTGATCTCAATGATATATTCAGCGACCTTTTTTCTGGCGGGCGAGGGAGAAAATCTTCATCACAAGCTCGCCGAGGACGCGATATTTCTGTTAATATAAGGATTACATTCAGAGAGGCGGTATTTGGTTCAGAGCAAAAATTCTCTATTACAAAAATTTCATCCTGTGAAATTTGTAGTGGTACGGGAGCAAAGCCGGGAAGTAAACAAAGTGCTTGTGTGGACTGCAAAGGACAAGGACACATCAATGAAGTTGTGCAATCTTTTTTGGGCACAATGACTCAGTCACGAGAGTGTCGCAAGTGCGGAGGTATGGGACATATTCCCGAAGAGAGATGCGCTCATTGCAAAGATGAAGGGGTGCTTCGTCGCGAAGCGCCTATCACGCTCAAAATTCCCGCAGGAATAGAAAACGGAGAGACCGTTCGCTTGGCAGGAGGCGGGGAGGCGATAAAGAATGGCGCTTCTGGAGATCTCTATGCGACGATCAGTGTGGAGCCACATACAGTCTTTAAGAGAGAGCGAGAAAATCTCGTGATGAACCTCAAAGTAAAACTTACTGATGCGGCGCTTGGCGCTCTATATCCTCTTGAAACACTTGATGGTCAGATTATGCTCACTATTCCCAAGGGAGTATCTTCGGGAGATATTCTCCGTGTCAAAGGGAAGGGGGTACCCGTTGACCAGAAACATCGTGGGGATATTCTCATAAAAGTTGAAGTAAAAACCCCAGGAAAGCTTTCG
>CAYIHV010000079.1:0-3286 GCA_964363315.1 uncultured Candidatus Saccharibacteria bacterium | reverse complement strand
CGTAATGTTTATCTTCATTCTGAAAATAATCATTCGTCACCGCGCCAATGCGTATATTTCGTATAATTAATCCAGTCTCTTCTCGTACTTCTCGCTTGGCAGTATCCGCAAACGATTCGCCATACTCCAAATGACCTCCAGGAATTGACCAACTACCTTCCCCATGAGCACCCATTCTCTTCCCCATTAAGAACTTGCCGTCCTTAAAGATAAATACCCCTATTCCTATTCGTGCCTGTTTTTCCATAATGAAATGATTATAACACCGCCCAGAGTTCAAATCTATCTCTGGCTTGCTGGAAACTAGGGCACTTCACTTCCTACTCCCCTGAGAAACCAACAGTTTCCTCGATTCTTATACTTTAATTTAAAGATAAATGAGCTGTCCCCTTTTCTCCTAATAAAATAGCTCACTTAATCGAGAGCTATTTTATTCCTTAAATCCTCAATCCTTTATTTGTCCTGCGGATAACTATTGACTTAAACGAGCCGTTGGCATACACTATACATATCCCTACGAAAGAGACCCCTATGCGGTTCCGTCCGCGTCGGGGGCTTTTTCTTTCCTCAACACCAAAATTGTCTTTTGATCAGCAATGTAAGCAATCTTTGCTCCTGTTCGCTTTAATAAAATTGAGCACCTGTCTGTACCATTTTGCTCAAAACTGGTTCCATAGGGGGACACGATAGCGACCATCTCTTGCCTTTCAATCAAAAATTTTACCAAAGGCGCATAGTCACCGTCACTAGCAACTATCACAACACCATCAAACCTTTTTTCGTACGAATCTCGCATCGCATGGACAACAACGTCTGCGTCGCAATTCCCCTTAGCCTTTCCATCGTTGTCATACACAACCTCTTTATAAACCAGGGTATACCCTTGTTCTTGTAGCTTAGTGTAGAGGTCCTTGTATCTCGGGATCATTCCTAGAAACAAATACGCTTGTTCTACTCCGTATTTTTCACGAAGCCATACTCGAAAACGGGCATAATCAAACTTCCACGAGAATCTACTGATTCCTTTATGCAGGTTTGCCCCATCTATATACGCAACATTTCTTTGAGTAGATTTCATTTCAAAGTAAGTATATCACGCCACTATAGAAACAGCTTTGTAGGAGTTTTCGCACTTTTACTACGATAACAGTGAAAATGTGTCTAAAAACACAATTTTTCACGATTATCACATAAGAGCATCTGCATTTTATATGCGACAAAAAAATGACGGTTTATATTCAAAACTGGGAGGCTAGGAATCGCCTCTCTCTGGTGAGTTCGAAATCTACGCGCTCTCTTCGAGATCTACGACCTAGATTAACAGCTTCAAAGGACAACCTATTGTCTGTTTCCGTTCTAGGCTGGGAGGCTAGGAATCGCCTCTCGCGTTGCTACTCTCGAAACCTACGCGCTATCTTCGAGCGCTGCGGCCTATAATTAACAGCTTCAAAGGACGGCCTATCGGTGGTTTGTGGGTACTGCTGGGAGGCTAGGAATCGGACCTAGATTAACAGCTTCAAAGGCTGCTGTCCTACCATTAGACGATCTCCCAATATGTTTTATATTCTATTATTGAACTTCAGTAGTATGCCCATTAGCCATGCTCCGCAATAATATTCTACTGCAATTTACTATTTTTGACTACGACTTGTCAAAAATTATTCAAAATATCCCGATATTCCTCGTAATTTTAGACTGCGTTTCGTTCAAAAATCATAAATTTCGTTACGAAAATTATTGCGGAGCAGGGCTAATGATACGAAGAAGCGCAAGCTCAAGAGGGAGTGTTGGTATTGCCGCCGTACGGAGATCGGTATAAGCCGCGAGGAGAGAAACAAGTTCTTTTGACGCAAGGGTCTTCCCTTCTTCTTTGGCGAGTTTTTCTAAAAAAGCAAGGTCTTGTTCGGAACAATTTGAGCGGACCTCATCTTTCATTCCCGGAGCAAAGCGCAAAATAAGGACGAAACGAATCTTGCGGACAACAAGATCGAGGAATACCTTTAAATCCCCCACCGTCTCGCTCGAAATACTGAGCGCTCGCGCTCCCTCCGCAAAATCACGCTTCGCAATAGCAGTAATGAAATTATTCACCAGCTCTGACCTCGGCGCGCCCAAAACTTCCTCTACTTCCTCGTGAGATATTTTTTTATCTGCGGAGGAGGTAATGACTTTTTGAAGCGTACCGAGTGTATCGCGGAATGACCCGTCCCCAAGGAGCGAGATCAAGTCTGATGATGATGGTTCGAGATTAAATCCCTCTTTTTTAGCAACGGTCTCAACAAGTTTTTGAAGCGTACTATGCGAAGGTTTTTTGAAACGGAATGACTGGCAACGGGAAACAATAGTTTCGGGGAGTTTTCCTTCCTCCGTCGTCGCGAGAATAAATATCACATGAGGTGGCGGTTCTTCGAGTGTTTTTAGAAGGGCGTTGAATGCCTCTTTGGTAAGCATATGCGCTTCGTCCACGATATATATTTTGTATTTTGAATCAAAAGGAAGCGTGTGTACCGCATCCCGAAGCGCGCGGATATCGTCCACTCCACGATTTGAAGCGGCGTCCATTTCATAAATATCATTGGGAGACGCTCCTGCGGCGCGGGCAAAAATACGGGCAATAGATGTCTTGCCGGTGCCTCTCGAACCAGAAAAGAGATATGCGTGCGCGATAGAATTATTCGCAATAGCGCTCTCAAGCGTTTTAATTACCGGTTCTTGCCCAATAACATCCGCGAATGAGGAGGGGCGATATTTGCGATAAAGAGCGACTTCTGACATTTGGATAGTATACCCCCCCACCTACTTTTTACAAAATTAATTCTGTTACAACATACAACAATATAAAAGTAGGTGGGGGTATAGCAGAACTACTGCGTCTTCAAAAATTTCCGCGCGATCGCTTCAACTCCGCCTAAATTTTCCGCGTCCATAAGCTTCATACGAATTTCTTTTGCTCCTTCAAAACCATTTACATACGCTTTGTAATGTTTTTTCATAAGCGCAAAACTTTTTACATCTCCCAGAAGTTTCTCAAAGAGGCGCGTATGTTCTATCATCACTTCAAATTTTTCTTGGAGCGGTATTGACTCGTACGCGCGCGTACTGTCAAAAAGCCACGGATTGCCAAACACCGCGCGACCGAGCATTGCGCCATCCGCGCCTGTCACAAGAACTTTTTCTCGCGCATCAGCAAGATTTTTGAGATCGCCATTGCCGATAATGAGCGTGCCCGTCCCCTTCGCAATCTTTACCGCGCGAGTAACTTCCTCCCACCGCGCCGGAACAAGCG
>CAYIHV010000078.1:0-3307 GCA_964363315.1 uncultured Candidatus Saccharibacteria bacterium | reverse complement strand
TGGTAGAGCAACCCCTTTACACGGGGAAGGTCGTAGGTTCGAGTCCTACAGCGCGCACCAGAAATAATTATGGAAAAATTGATAAAAGATTTTAATGAGCTTGGAAAGAGCGATGTCACTATTGCCGGAGGTAAGGGGGCTTCTCTCGGCGAGATGACACAAGCTGGTATTTCTGTACCTGATGGTTTCGTTGTTCTCGCTTCTGCATTTGAAAAATTCTTGGAAGAAACAGACTTGAATGTGGAAATTGATTCAATTTTAGATGAAGTAAAGCATGAACAAATCAGCACTGTTGAAGACGCTTCGGGGAAAATACAATCACTTATTCTGCAATCAAAAATGTCACAAGATATTGCGACTAAGATCCAAAGATCTTTCAAAAGTCTTAATTCAAGATATGTTGCGGTGCGATCTTCGTCTACCGCCGAAGATTCGGCAAGTGCTGCATGGGCTGGACAACTTGAAAGCTATCTCAATACTACTGAGGAAAATTTAGTCGAAAATGTAAAGAAGTGCTGGGCTTCCTTATTCACGCCGCGCGCTATTTTCTATCGCTTTGAAAAGGATTTACACAAGCAAAAAATATCCGTCGCGGTTGTTGTCCAGAAAATGGTTGAAAGCAAAAAATCCGGCATCGCTTTTTCTGTTCATCCAGTAACACAAGACAGAAACCAACTCATTATTGAAGCTGGTTTTGGGCTTGGCGAGGCAATCGTATCAGGACAAATCACGCCTGATAGTTATGTCATAGAAAAACAACCGCGACGGATTATTGATAAAAATATTCAAACTCAGGCCAAAGGACTTTATTGTGCAGAAAAAGGTGGTAATGAATGGCGTGATATTCCAAAGACGCAAGGAGAAAAAGAAGTGTTGTCTGATGAAGAAATTTTTAAACTCTCCGAAATAATTTTGAAGATCGAAAATCATTATGGTTTTCCTTGTGATATTGAGTGGGCGTTTGAGAATGGGAAATTTTATATTACACAAAGCCGACCGATTACCACACTTCAAGCTACAAAGCCAAAAGAAGCCAAAGATAGCGGAAATGATTATGAGTTACATTTTACAGTATCCGAATTTAGTATTTTGACCCTGGATATGATCTTCAACAATAATGAAACTTACGGTGCTGTCGATTATGTTGTCTTGTATGAGAATGACATTACTCGCGCGTATCTGTCACCAAAAGGAGTAAAAGAATGCTATTACATCAGCACCTCGCTTTTGAACGATGAATTTGCAGATGGGTTATTTGCGAAATCAGAAAAATTAGACAAAAAGTTAAAGTCGTATCATTTAAATCATTTGGATGAAAAGAATCTTGATAAGGAATGGGAAAAAGGAATGTCTTTGAACAATGAATTTTGCGGGTTGTACAGATTTTATGAGCAACCATTTCAACAGGCGCTGGAACAGGAAATACTGAAGTCAATATCAAAAGATGAACTCATTGAAATTTTGTCTCACGATTCTTTTGATAAACTACCAGACGAGAAAACAAAAAAATATGTTGAGCGACTTCTTGAAATGGGTAAAGTAAAATTGCGACTTCACGAAGATTCTGAAAAGTCTTTTACAAACGGTGTTTTTTTAAGGCATGTTTCCGAAAAGCACAGTCTGCTAATGCGCACAGCTGGAGCAATGCGTTTGGATGAGTTTGAAGAAGCGTTGCGGGGCAAACTAACGGTCACATTTGACGAACTAGAGGAAAGACTAAAAGGGAGTGTGTTTGTAAAGGAAAATAACAAATGGAATTTATATACTGGAGAGCAATTTGAATATTGGAAAAATAAAATGCAAGGAACGCACAATGGTGAAGTTGTGGGCGATATCGCTTTCTCTGGTGTTGCAAAAGGTCGCGTCGTGATTCATTTATCATGGACTGGCATCACAGAAATTGAGGAGGGTGATGTTTTAGTAACAGGCATGACAAATCCGCAAATGATACCGATGTTGAAAAAAGCGTCAGCTATTGTTACAGACGAGGGCGGCATTACATGTCATGCCGCGATAATATCGCGTGAGCTGAGGAAGCCATGTATAGTTGGTACAAAAAATGCGACTCAAGTTTTGAATAATGGGGATTTGGTAGAGGTAAATGCAAACGATGGATTTGTGCATATCATAAAAAAATCTAAAAATAAATAACTATGGAAAATATTGAAAATAAGATTGAAAAAGAGAAGGGTGTGAATGTTCAACTTGTTTTGCACATATTAAGGCATGGGGATAGAAACTTGGACGGCACCCTTGAGGAGTATGGAAGAGATCGAACAAAAGAAAAAGCAAAAGAAAGCCACTTGGCAAGCGAAAGATTTGACGCAGTAAAGTCTTTCGGCTCAACAGCTGGACCAAAGACAACAATAGAAGGTGAAGATATGAAAATGCAACGCTCATTGGAAACAGCATATATCTTTGGAAGAGAAATCGCCGGTGATGAACTCTACAAAACAAGGCCACGCGATGTTTTGAATTACGAAACAATGGTTTTAGAAATGCCATTTGATTATTTAGAAATACATGAGGATTTTGCAAATGAATACATCCGCGATGTTTTGAAGTATGAAAATAAAAGTTTTGATGATTTGTCGGACGATGAAAAGAAAAAAGTATCAGAATATGCAGACGCAAAATCAGTGGAACATTTAATGAATTTGTCAACTGAAAATGCTACCGATACAAGAAAAGAAATTGCGGGATCATTTGCCGTCTTAATAAAACGCTATGCAAGAATGGTGCAAGAAAAACTGAGATCAAACCAAAAACTTTTATTTCCGCTTGGCAGCCACACGGGGATGATTGAGCCATTTCTCGCTGAAACAGTAGTCTGGAAAGATAAAGACGGCAACGAAGTGCACGGCGCCACATTGGAAGAAATAGGCGGAAATTTCAAGCCGTCAGAGGGATTTGATATTATTTTGAAAACTGACCAAAACGGCGAACTTGAACAAGTGCGAATACGATTTGACGATCAAACTAGGCTTGGTGGAGAAGTTTATTTGGACATGCGGAAAATTGATGAGTTTGCAGAATTTTACAACGAGTTGCACGATGAAGAGAACGACGGATCTGTGTCTTGAATAATCACTAAACACCATCGAAGCCACCAAGCGAACACGAAGCAAACATCGAGCAGGCATCGCGAACGTCAGAGCCACCACGCGCACGGCGCGTGCGAAGATCAAGCGCTTCGTGATTGGAAATGGGTTCGCGCAAAGGTTAATATTTCTGCACTCAAAACATAAAACATACGATGTATTGGCGTTTTTCGGCTCTGATGCTATAGTGTCGACGTGAAAAACGT
>CAYIHV010000077.1:0-3358 GCA_964363315.1 uncultured Candidatus Saccharibacteria bacterium | reverse complement strand
CACTACAACTATTTTTTCTTGGCTCTGGTTTTGGCTCTTGACATGGCTCTGACCCATCGGAGCGCGACCATAACTATCTTCATACCGAACAATATCTTCTTCATCCGCAGCCCCGCCATGTACAAATTCAAGATAGACACCGCGAAGCAGTCGATGTTTTTCTCGTGGCTTCACTCTATACAAACCGAAATGCCATTCGTGATGTTTCTCGTCCTCATCAGTGCCCTCTATTCCTTTACCGCGAACTATTCTAAAATAAGCGCCCGGAAGTATGTAGTGTTTATTTTTGGGCGTGACTTTATACACTCCGAGTTGCCACTCGGTGCGATGGTTGTGGCTCTGAAGGCTTGTTTGTCCGCCAACCACAAGTAACTTAACCCAAAAATTTTTATGGTGAATAATTTTCCACATTCTCCCCCACGGGCGCTTCATATAAAATGACATAGTGTTAAGGGCTTTGTATTAAATTAATTATCGTTAAAGTATTAAGTTAAGCACAGAGTATCAATATTTCTAACATTAAATATGAATTGAACCAAATTGACACCTTTTGACTAAACCGCGTGTTATACTCATTAACCATATTACAAGCATATATGTTACATAAAATGGATAAAGAAATAATGCCACATAGCGTCTATACTACTGAAGAGGCGCAGAGATTTCTTAAGATTAGCGAGAGCACAATTAAAAGAATGCTCAAGGGGGGTCTTATTCGAGCGAATAAGGTCGGTGGTCAATATAGAATCATGGGCAAAGAGCTTCTTCGTCTTGTTTCGCCCAAACTTGAAAAGGGCGTAGTGAAATCATATTTAAAACTTAAAAAGGAGGCGGTTAATATTATAAACAAATGGTAGATAAGGCAGTTATTAGTTGCTAGTTGATAGGAGTTAGTGGGACAGGGGGAAATAACTACAATAAAAGAATTAAAATGAAAAAAACACTACAAAAGAAAAGCAAGAATAAAAAGGCTCTTATCACTGGCATTACCGGACAAGACGGTTCATATCTCGCGGAGCTTCTCCTTGAAAAAGGGTACGAAGTGCACGGCATTATCCGGCGCGCCAGCAGTTTCAACACATCTCGTATCGACCACCTTTACAAAGACCCGCATATTCACGGGGGAAAACTTTTTCTTCATTACGGAGACCTCTCAGACGGCAGTAGTCTAAATAGAATTTTAAGCAATGTAAGGCCAGACGAAATTTATCATCTCGGCGCGCAAAGCCATGTGCGAACGAGTTTTGATATACCGGAATACACCGCGGATGTAACCGCCATAGGAACCATTCGTCTTTTAGATGCTATTCGAGAAACTAGGATTAAGACAAGATTCTACCAAGCCTCATCAAGCGAAATGTTCGGCAAGGCGCACGAAATACCGCTAAAAGAAACTTCTCCTTTCTATCCCCGCTCCCCCTACGGTGTTGCGAAAGTCTACGCATATTGGATTACAAAAAATTATCGTGAAAGTTACGGGATTTTTGCTTCAAATGGGATTTTGTTTAATCACGAAAGCGAGAGGCGCGGAGAAACATTTGTAACCAGAAAAATTACCCGTGGACTCGCCCGCATAAAATTGGGCATTGATAAAAAACTTTATCTTGGCAACCTTGACGCTCTTCGTGATTGGGGTCATGCAAGGGATTTTGTTTATGGTATGTGGTTAATACTCCAACACAAAAAACCGGACGATTTCATTCTTGCCACAAATGAATCACATAGCGTGCGTGAGTTCGTGGAAGAAGCGGGACGACATCTTGGAATGGACATGGTTTGGAAGGGAAAGGGATTAAAAGAAAAAGGGATTGATAAAAAAACCGGCAAAACTATTATTGAAATTGACTCAAAATATTTCCGCCCGACTGAAGTTGATGTACTCCAAGGCGACTACTCTAAAGCAAAAAATAAACTCGGCTGGGAGCCAAAAGTTACTTTTAAAGAGCTGGTTAAATTAATGACGGAAGAAGATTTTAGAGGAGAAAGTGTTTTGCATAATTAATTTTTACCTCAAAAAAACATGCCTTTATTAAGTACAAAATTCATAGAAAACGCAAGATTAAAAATTAAAAATAATTTAAAAAATGGATCTAAAAAATAAAAAAATTTTACTTACAGGCGGCGCAGGGTTTTTGGGCGGATTCGTTTTAGAAAAACTCTTGGAACACGGAGTCCTTATGGAAAACATAACAATTCCACGTTCAAAGGAAATGGATCTCAGGAAACTGGAGAATTGCCAAAAAATAGTTAAGGGAAAAGATATTGTAATACATTTAGCAGCCAAAGCTGGCGGGATAGGATTTAATCGTGAAAAACCGGGGGAACTTTTTTATGACAATCTAATGATGGGAACACAGCTTATGGAAGCCGCTAGACTGGCCGGGGTAGAAAAATTCGTCGCAATGGGAACTATTTGTTCTTACCCGAAATTTACCCCTGTCCCCTTTAAAGAAAGCGACATATGGAATGGTTACCCCGAAGAAACTAACGCACCGTACGGTTTGGCTAAAAAAATGATGCTTGTGCAGGCACAGGCATATAGACAACAATATGGTTTCAATGCGATTTCTCTTATGACCGTAAACTTATATGGACCAAGAGATACTTTTGATCCTAATCGTTCACATGTAATCCCAGCACTTATTAAAAAAGTAGCGGACGCAAAAAAAAGCGGACAAAACTATATTGAAGTATGGGGAACTGGTAAAGCAACTAGGGAATTCCTTTACGCCGGAGATGCAGCGGAAGGAATTGTGCTAGCCACGGAAAAATACGACGATAAAGAACCTGTAAATATCGGTTCGGGTCAAGAAATATCAATCAAGGATGTTGTCGAAACAATTGTAAAAATTATGGATTTTAAAGGAGAAATTAAATGGATACACACAGAACCTGACGGACAACCGCGGCGCTCATTGGATATAACCAGAGCCGAAAAAGAATTTGGTTTTAAGGCAAAAACTCCATTTGAAATAGGTCTTAGAAAAACAATAGAATGGTATGAAAGTAATAATTAAACCAAAGAAAAAATTAAGCATAGATGATTTTAAGGAATTATGGCAATATCGGGAACTATTGTATTTTTTTACTTGGCGGGATTTCAAGGTGCGCTACAAACAGACCACGATCGGGGTCGCGTGGGCGCTCTTTCAGCCATTTATGACCATGGTGGTCTTTACTATTTTTTTTGGCAATCTGCTCAAGGTCCCATCGGATGGAGTTCCATACACTATCTTTGTATACACCGGACTTTTATTCTGGCAGTTTTTTTCTTCCGCGCTTTCCGACACAAGCAATGTTCTTATTGCGAACCAGTCCATAATTACAAAAGTTTACTTCCCGCGCCTTATACTCCCAT
>CAYIHV010000076.1:0-3425 GCA_964363315.1 uncultured Candidatus Saccharibacteria bacterium | reverse complement strand
ACAGTAAGGTGAGCTGTTCCTTGCCGGCGTCGGCTACACCTTTCCCGTCGGTATTCCAGATTTTTACAACCCCAAATACCCCGTCGTAGCCGGGATCAATCGTCAGTTGACCCTTGCGGACCATATCGACACCGAGGGCTACCCGCTCTCCCGCAACAGCCGCAATTGCGCGTATTTCTGCCGCAAGTAATACAAAAAATTCGCTGCCCACTTTATCGGTCAAACGGAAATAGGGTGTTTGCACTTTAGGGCTTGTTACCGGGGACCCGATCGCTTCGGCGATAATTTCAACCAATGGCACCATCATCACAAACGGCGGACGGCCAGGAAATGTCTGGCTTTTTGTCATGCGGATCTTCACTTGTTCAGTGAGCGGCTGTTGAATAATTGATAGCTTCAAATCCGCTTCGCTCCGCCCGGACAACTCCCCGACACGCTGCTCGACCCCTTGCGTTAATGGTTTGCCGCACACCGGACACGTATTCCCGTTTTTCCGCGTTTCCATTGGCCCCCAACGCACGGAACACACCCGATGCCCGGACCAGTGATATTTTCCCTCTTCCGGATAAAATTCGATCGTATACGCTATTTTAACCTTCAGTTTGCTGTCCGCGGTCTTTAGGCTCACGGCAGCAATCGCATCATAAATATGTTGATAGCTGATTTGTTCCGCAGGCTCACGTATCTCAAATACGGTCGCTTCCCGGCCTAACTTCGGACCGGAGTGTGCATCGGAAAATGACACAATGGCGCGTGTATCCAATTCCGGAATCTGCCAGTTCATCGACGGATTACTGGAAAGCCCTGTCTCGACCGCATAAATATGTTTTGCATACAGACCAAACGCTTCTTCTAAACTCGTAAAGCCGCTCATCGAGCCGAATACGGAAAACCACGGCGTCCACACGTGAGCCGGAATAATCAGGGCTTTTGGTTCGACAGACAACACCAGTTCCGCTACATCAATAGAGGTAAGCCCGATAATCGGGCGCCCGTCACTTAACAAGTTGCATCCGCGTTTGGTCATCTCTTGGCTTATCTTTCTTGCCGAGCTGATCGTTGGCACCCAAAGTAACGTATGCACCCGCCTCCCCTTCCCGTTTTGGGAATAAATGCAGGATACTTCGGTAGCCAGGAGAAATAACGGATTCGGTTGGTCATTGGGTTCTGCGTTCTGAGCTCTTATCTTGAGCAGTCCGTTCCCTATCTCTTCCAAATCCCGCTCAATTTCCCGAAACCACATCGGGTGCGTCCAGTCCCCCGTCGCCACCAACCCGATCCCTTTGCGGCGCGCCCACATAGCAATGTTGGGGATGGTCATAGCAGGTGAAACTGCCCGGGAAAATCTGGAGTGTAACTGAAGATCCGCAATTATGTGTGTCATGATGATGGATGCATGGTTTGTTTGTACAATACTTCTAACCGCTTGAGTACCGTCGGTTTATGATGCCGGAGACTTATTTTCCTGCTTTGGGCCCCCATGGACTTGCGAAGCGTACTATCTGATGCAAGCCGGTCTATGGTAGATGCAAGAGTATTCACATCATACGCGTCCACCAACACGCCGTTTTTTCCGTCCACTAGTTCAGGAAGCGCTCCGGCGCATGCGGCAATAAGCGGCAATCCGCAAGCGATCGCTTGCAGCGCCACAATACTTTGTGTCTCTACCGGAGACATAATGACAAACGCGTCAGCGAGTTGATATAAGTCAATAATCATCTGTTTTTGCACTTCACCTATCCAGATAATATTTGTTAGGTTTAGCGACTGGGCAAGTAACTGGAGCCGCTCTTTTTGCTTACCTACGCCCGCAATTATCATGCATACCGGTATTGTCGTGATTGCAAGAGCCTGCAGTATGGTTTCGATATTCTTATCCGCATCTAAACGTCCGATATAAAACAGAACGGGAACATCCTTGGGCAACCGGTATTTCGCTCTCAAAGCCGTTAAAGAACCGGTGCGCGGCGTATATACACCCGTATCTACCCCGTTGGAAACGGGATGAATTGATCCGGATCTGCCGATGAGCGCGGAAAGATCGCGTGCCGCCGTAGCGGTCGGCACCATGATCGCGTCATACATCGCATAAATGACGCGAACATAGAGTTTCATAAAGGGAACGCTTATCCAACGGATCAGCACAGGCGCCACGCGTTCAATTTGCGACCAGGAAAAATGTTGGGCGCCCACGACCGGTAACCGGAATAATTTCGCAATAATGAGCGCGGTAATCCCCAATGATCCGGGTTCCTGGATGTGCACAATGTCAAACGTATTGTTCAAAACGACATGCCAGAGAACGGGAAATCCCAATGGAAACAGCGTCATGGATTTGTTTACGAACAATTTATCGCTTACTCCCGGGGTATAGACTATTTCCAGACCGGCTGCTTGGAGGGGAACATACTCACCGAGCGGCTGAGGACACACGAGGGTCACCCGATGCCCCTGTGCGGCCATAAAACGGACAATGGAGTCTGTCGACGAAGCTACTCCGCTCACTGTGGGAAGATAAACGTCAGAAACGAAGAGGATGTTCATGGATAAACTTCAGTATATCACCCGGCTTCAGTCAAACAACTCCCGCATCAGCGCGCGTAATTTACGTTCGTACATCTTAAGAACCGTCGGTTGTATTTTCTTTTGCTTATTGTACATGTGCCCCCCCATGACATACCCCGGCATATGCTTGAATGGACGTTTGAACAGCAATATGGGTAACAACGAAAGAATGTATTGATTCATAACCTTCACTTTACCTTCCCGTCGGATACGACGCATGGACCATACGTATAACGTTTCCCGCACCATAGAGAGGATGACGCCGCGCTCCGCAAGACGTAATCCGAGATCGATATCTTCGTTAAACCCATGAGATTCATCATACCCCCCTACCGCATGGAACACATCGCTTCGCACAACCGTTAATGGTCCGGGGGCTCCCGGACGTTTAAATAGCACTGATGCCTCCCAGTAGATATTCGTAAGGAGAGTAAATATTGCATCATGGACAAGCGGAGAATCGCTTCGGGCCCATGCACTAAAAAGTTTCGGCTTGGTATCCCGGATAAATACCCTCACGCGATCCATAAAATACGGAAGGAGTTCGCTGTCTGCGTCTACGAAGGCCAGCCACACTCCCTTGGCCGCGCTGGCTCCCATATTCCGCTGTAGAGGCAAACTGGGCTTTTCACTCACCAAAACGCGTAGCGAGGGAATTTTGGCGGCATAGCGCTTCGCCAACTCAACGGTGCGGTCTTTTGACAATCCGTCGACAATGATCACTTCAAAATCTTTTGTTTGTTGCGCTGCCAGAGAGGCAAGCAGTTTTGGTAAAAATTTTTCCTCGTTGAGCGTAGGAATAACGACGGATACAAATGGGTGTTTCATACGACAATAATATCGCCCTTATTATACGAAGA
>CAYIHV010000075.1:0-3482 GCA_964363315.1 uncultured Candidatus Saccharibacteria bacterium | reverse complement strand
CGGAAATATCAACGACTTTTTACCCCGCCTGCACACCGCGGTCGGTCGCTTCAATAATTCCCTTTTCCACCGAAGGAATAAACTCTTGCGGAATGGCGCCTCCTCTGATGGAATTGATAAATTCAAAATGATTATCTTTACGCTTCACATTTTTTGGAAGATCTTCTAGGTCAACATCTTTATCAATCGGCTTAATACGAATTTTGACATGACCATATTGTCCGCGCCCGCCTGTTTGTTTAATATATTTGTGTTCCGCCTCTGCGCTTTTGGTGATTGTTTCCTTGTAAGCAACTTGCGGTTTGCCGACATTCGCATCAACACCGAACTCGCGCTTCATACGATCCACGAGAATTTCAAGATGAAGTTCTCCCATTCCTGAAATGATGGTCTCCATCGTCTCTTCATTGGTTGTAATGCGAAATGTTGGGTCTTCATCGGAAAGTTTTTTGAGCGCCATACCCATCTTTTCTTGGTCGGCTTTTGTTTTCGGCTCAATACGAAGGGAAATTACTGGCTCGGGAAATACGATTTCTTCAAGAATAATGGGGCGCGCTTCATCGCAGAGCGTGTGGGATGTCTTGGTATTTTTAAGTCCGACCATTGCGGCAATTTCGCCGGCAAATACTTTCTTAACTTCTTCGCGTTGGTCAGCTTGAAGGCGCACCATACGGCCAACACGCTCTTTATCCCCCGTCGTTGCATTATAAATATATGAGCCCGCTTCAAAAGTACCAGAATAAACACGGAAAAAGGTAAGTTGTCCGACAAAAGGATCTGCTTGGAGCTTGAATGCGAGCGCCGCAAAAGGTTCTTTATCGCTGGGATTGCGCGTGATCTTTTCTCCTGTATGGGGATCAATTCCCTCGGTTGGCTTTATATCAAGAGGAGAAGGGAGATAATCAACGACCGCATCAAGGACGAGTTGCACACCTTTGTTTTTGAGAGCTGAACCAGCATAAACGGGGAAAATATCATTTGAAATAACTGCCTTGCGAAGATTTTCCTTAAGAATATCAAGAGGAATTTCTTTTCCTTCAAGATAATCATTCATAAGCTTCTCATCATTCTCAACGATGCGCTCAACGAGCTCACTGCGATATTTTTTTGCCTCTTCAAGATATGTTCCTGGAATTTCTTCTTCAATAATTTTAATGCCCATTTCTCCTTCAAATTTAAACATCTTCATCTTGAGAAGATCAATAACACCCTCAAAACTATCTTCTAGTCCTACGGGAATCTGCATACGAACAGCTTTTGGATTCAAGCGGTCAAGGATAGATTTATATGACCGCTCAAATGATGCGCCAGTGCGGTCAAGTTTATTGATGAAACAAATACGAGGAACTTGCGCTTCATCCGCATAGCGCCAGTTTGTTTCCGACTGCGGTTCCACGCCAGCAACGCCGTCAAACACCACGACAGCGCCATCAAGGACGCGAAGCGAGCGCTTTACCTCCACAGTGAAATCAATATGTCCGGGAGTATCAATGATGTTAAAACGAAACATATTTTCCTTCGTCTTTTCGGTATCGGTTTTGCTCCAAAAACAAGTGATGGCCGCCGCGGTAATGGTAATGCCTCGTTCGCGCTCCTGTTCCATCCAGTCGGTCACCGTCTCGCCTTCGTGCACCTCGCCGATTTTGTGTGTCATCCCCGTATAATACAAAATACGCTCGGAAGTGGTGGTCTTGCCGGCGTCAATATGCGCGATAATTCCAAAATTGCGTACTTTCTCTAGGGGATAGTCTCGTTCCATACAAAATAGTTTTTAAAGTTAATAAAGTTCTTAAAGTTTATAAAGTAAGTGCAAGGTTAAATGCTATAAAGTCTTTATCAATCCTGAAAGCATCTTTGAAATTTCCACAGAAAGAGCTGACATCTCATCAAATCGCTTACTGTCTATATACTTCAAAGAGTTTGCAATATACAACATTGAACGCACTTCCCCGCACGAACCCTTTGCAATAAACAAAAACTGCTTAAATTCTTTGTTTGATTTTCTCTCAAACCCTTCCGCAATGTTATTCATTACAGAAATTGATGCTCGCTCTATCTGATCTCTAAACCCCGAATCTCTTATTTCTCTCATCTGTTCATAAACCTCATAAGTCAAGACCTTTGCTTTTTGCCAAGCAAGTATATCTTCAAATCGTTCTATCCTCATGAATTTATTTTATAATGTGTCTGCGTCTACTTTCTACTTTACAAACTTTACAAACTTTACAAACTTTATGAACTTTATGAACTTTATGAACTTTATGAACTTTATGAACTTTATGAACTCATTGCCTACCATGCGAAATGAGCAAAGGCCTTATTCGCCTCCGCCATGCGGTGCGTCATTTCGCGTTTCTTCACCGCCTCTCCTTCGTTATTAGAGGCGGCAAGAATCTCATCGGCAAGTTTTTCATGCATAGGACGACCCTTTTTTGATTTTGAAGCATCAATGATCCAGCGCAAAGAAAGAGAAAAGCGTCGTTCAGGACGAACCTCGCGAGGAACCTGATAGTTTGCTCCTCCCACACGGCGAGAACGAATCTCCATCAAAGGGCCAGTGTTTTTGAGCGCAAGCTCAAAAACCTCAAGTGGTTCAATTTCTTTCTTCTTCTCCTTGATAATATCAAATGCCCCGTATACAATTTTACGCGCGGCATTTTTCTTGCCTCTTTCCATCACATAGTTGATAAATTTCTCAATTTTTGTAGAGCCATAGACAAGGTCGGCTCCGGGAATATTACGATTTGTTACTTTTCTACGCATTGTATATTAGTTTATAAAGTTTATAAAGTTATCAAGTTTTTAAAGTTGCAATTCGCTTGTATTTCATTTCGTATTCACTTTATGAACTTTACAAACTTTATGAACTTTATGAACTTTCTACTTCACCCTACTTGCCTTTGGCCGCTCCGGCTTTAGCGCGCTTTGCTCCATATTGACTGCGACCCTTTTTGCGATTTTCTACAGGTGTCGCATCAAGAACGCCGCGCACAATGTGGTACCTCACGCCAGAGAGGTCTTTTACCCGACCGCCGCGAATCATTACCACCGAGTGCTCTTGGAGTTTGTGTCCTATGCCCGGAATGTATGCGGTAACCTCCATACCATTGGTAAGGCGTACGCGCGCAATCTTACGGAGAGCCGAGTTTGGTTTTTTAGGGGTAACAGTGGTTACTTTAATGCATACCCCTCGCTTAAAAGGCGAGTTGTGGTAAACCGGTCTGTTTAATTTACTGTTAAAACTTTTCCCGAGCGCTACGGAACGAGTCTTCTTGGCAGTAGTGCTACGAGGTCGTTTGATTAATTGATTTATGGTTGGCATTGAAACTGAATTATTGCGCCGTCTTTTTAAGACGGCGCGAAGTACGGTTACTATACTACGGAGCAGAAAAAAAAGCAAGCGCTTGCGCTGTTAACCTTCATATTCACTTGGATGTTGGATGTCCAAGTATCCTACATATTCCTCAAAAACTTAAAACTGT
>CAYIHV010000074.1:0-3602 GCA_964363315.1 uncultured Candidatus Saccharibacteria bacterium | reverse complement strand
TGTGCCCGCCGGAAATAAGGAGGGCCAGCGCGGTGTATTGTATTTGTTGTAGGTTGTAGGTTGTAGGTTGTAGGTTATCTTTCGTAAGGAGCGCGACGACAATATGCCCTTCCATATGATTTATGGGAATTATAGGAATACCCCATAGGGCGCTGAGTGCTTGCGCTGTGTTGATACCGACCCAGAGAGCTGGTTCAAGTCCAGGACCTTTGGTAACAGCGATAGCATCAATGTTTGGCTTTTCAAGAGTAAGAATTTTTGAATAGATTAACGACAAAAGTTCAGGTTCTTTTTTAAGAACAGCAGAAAGAGATTGCTCCTCTTCTAAAGAAAGAAGCCGTTTAGAGGGAACGAAGCGAGCAAGACCTGCCTCCGTTAGCGCTTGAACAAGAAGCGGTATGATGTTTTTCGCATGCAGACGGCGCGCCATAGCAGGAAATACTCCTCCGTACTCTGCGTGTAAGAGAGCTTGGGACAAGAGAGCATTCGCTAGGACTTTTATCTGATTATGGGGAAAAGTAACACCGAGGCCATCGATGCTTTCGACAATAGCAATTCCAGTCTCATCACAACTAGTTTCAATAGCAAGAATACGCATTTATTTAAACGGGTCACTACAATGGATGATTCAATTATTTTCTTATCTCAATATCGCTATAATATCGTAATGTTTTTGTGCTGTAATACAAAGCGATAAGGTAAATAACGGCAATCAGTTGTCGAAAGAAAAAAACTCTATCCGTAAAATTCTCATACCGAGCATACGCTGAAATTGAGAAATATTCAAAGATAAGAAACATTATCGCGGAGACAAGAACATCGACGAACATAACGGCTCGTCTCTGCGGACTAGTGAGTCCCGCAAGAACCGTGATGCCAACCACACCAAAGAGTCCGACAAATAGGTAAAATGATCGAAGTTCGCTATCAATAAGCGCCGCAATCATTATTACAAACCCGGCAAAGAGAAGGTGTCTCCTAATGAAATCTCCGTAATAATGAGGGTGCCGAGCTGTCGGCGCCATTGTTTCATCATTTTTGTTCATGATCATATTGTACCATAAGGTCTCTGGGAATAGAATGTATTAGATGCGCCCGAACAAGAGAGACAATTCCCGCTAGAGAAAAAGTATGCGCAAAAGAGGGGAATGATGTCTGTCTGTCTGCCTCTCTCCGCTTTTGTCTAAGGACATAAAAAGTCGCAAACGCGATAATGGCATACAAAGCGATAGAACCGCAAAAATGGAGATAATTGATAGGTTTATATGCGATGATTGCGAGCGACGAACCAGAAGCGAATTCTCCTAAAAGAAGCGCGGAGATCCCGAAGGAGAGTTTGCGATATGTTTCGGATCTGTATGGTTTGAGGTAACTGAAGAAAGTAATGAGGCTCGCGCAGAAAAATAAAATAGCGCCAGCAATATGTATTGTGAGAATGATTGAATACATAATAATCATTATATCCCCAAATTCTTTACGCGCAAATCATCATAAAAAATTTAAGGGCTCTCTTGGGGAGAGCCCTTTTACTGCTTAATACTGGTAGGTTGGATTCTACCGTTTGTTGTTAACTTCCAGGGTAATCTTATTGTCAAGAAGACCGCACTCCCTGACGAAACAGATATCCCCATTAGAACAGCAGTCTTCTCCGTTGAAGTATACTATCTTCATCCAATCCGCCCTTGTATTTGGAATATCACAGAGTAGTTTCCTTGCGACCCCATCGACGACAATTGGACACCACGCTTCCACAGCTTCCACAGAAGACATAATTTCACCTCCTATTTTGTATCGTAATCTGAAATCTATCTAAATGGAATATTATTCAATTCTTTGAATACTGTCAAGAAAGAAAGTTGCTGAACGCTCGGCTGAATCTGTGTGGTCACAAGTTACTAAATATAATTTTTCGCTACGCTCAAATTCTATGTAAGTACTTGCCGACCCCGGATCGGCTATTTTTCTTCTGAAGAATTATGCCTGCGCTTTCACAAAAGCGAAAAAGACTGGAGCAGTCCAGTCTTTTCGCATTCGCGTTTTTATGACCCTACGCGGAATCGAACCGCGCTTCTATCCTTGAGAAGGATATGTCCTAACCGATAGACGATAGGGCCCTTTGAGAATACAAAAAGAACTTGCCCAGTATATCAATTTTTGTCAAAAATGCAAAAAAGTGTTAGGATTGATGAGTTATAAAAAGGAGCGACAATTTGAAATATATTGGAGATGTGGCTGAGTGGTTGAAGGCAGCGGTTTCGAAAACCGCCGTGCGGGAAACCGTACCGTGAGTTCAAATCTCACCGTCTCCGCATTGAACAAAGTGAACAAGGAATGAAGCGAACGAATTGATTCATTCGCGTGAGGATTTAAAATGTAAGCATATATTATTAAATATCTAGTATGGTATAATGATTGTGTATAGTAAAGGTCAACAAAATACGCAACAAAACCACATTATTAGTAATTTATATAAACATATGAAAAAAATATTATTGGGGACACTTCTTACCCTCTTTTTGGCGGTAGGAACAGTGAGCGCGCAGACCATTGATACGGCTGAAGCGGGAATGCTTCCAAACAGTCCGTTTTATTTCTTTGAAACATTATCTGAGAGAATAGGAACACTACTTACTTTTGGAAAAATAAAAAAAGCAGAGAAACATCTTAAGTTGGCTTCAGAAAGACTTGCTGAATCCAATGTCCTTGCTGACAGCGGGGATTTAGATAAAGCTGAGAAGACTGTTGAAAAATATCAAGAACGAATCGACGAAGCTTTAGAAAAAGCAGGGGAAGCAAGAACGGAAGGAGATGATACCGATGAAGTCCTTGAAAAAATAGCAGAGATCACAGCGCGACACCAAGCAGTACTCGCTAGTGTTTATGAGAAAGCCCCAGTACAGGCAAAAGAAGCAATTAGAAGAGTAATGGTTAAAAGCGCGCAAGGACATGATATAGCGCTTAGTGCTATTTCAAAGGAGAAACAAAAAGAAGTGCGTGATAGAATAAAAGAGGAGACAAAAGATGATGAAGACAAACTTGATGAATTAAGAAAGCTAGGATTGCCTGTCCCTGAGATGGACACAAAAGATGACGATGATAATGATGATGATTTAGTAGATGAAATAAAGGAGATGGAACCTAAAGATCTTGATTCGGGGATGATGGAAGAAGCCATCAAACTGGAAAATGAATTGAGATAAGCGGGAGAAGCTCAGTAAAAAACAAAAAACAAGCTCCGCCTTTCATAAAACGAAGGGCGGAGCTTGTTTTTTGGCCTATTTTTTGATTTTTAAGCAAAAAAGGAATATACTTGATAAAGTTTGAAAATTGAACGGGCGGTTAGCTCAGCTGGTTAGAGCGCTACATTGACATTGTAGAGGTCGGGGGTTCGAGTCCCTTATCGCCCACATTTAAAACACTTATGGTGTTTTAAATGTGGGCGATAAGCAAGCAAACTGCTTTGCTTGCGTAGGGACTCGAAAGCCGGAGCTATGTTTTTTCAGTAGAAAAAACAAGCGAGGCAGGGTCGTGAAATTTTTTCTGCAGAAAAAATATTCCTGACCGAGTCCCTCTTATCGCCCACAAAATAAAAGAGACAAATG
>CAYIHV010000073.1:2243-3672 GCA_964363315.1 uncultured Candidatus Saccharibacteria bacterium | reverse complement strand
TGCGCGCAGAGAACCTCCCATCTTGCGGTTTCCTTTTCTCGTCAAGCTTAAGATTTGCAAGTATCTTTATACGCGCGACGACCGAACTGTGAACATCAATAGGCAAGATCAAGCTCGTAAAAAGTTCTCCGTCCACACGAAAACGCACACGCACCTTTTCCCCCATGTGCTCAATATGAACATCAGAGGCGCCTCCCTCGGTCGCATGTCTCAAAATAACCGCGGTAATCTTTGCAACAGGAGCGTCTTCAATGACACGCACTTCTTTCTTTCCTTCGTTCACCATCGCGCCTTCTCCCACATCAGTCTTCCCCGCCCCGATATCTCCAATCTCTGATTCAAGCTCGGAAAGAGCTTTTGTAACCTCGCTCTTAAGACCACGATAGCTTTCAAGAACCGCCAAGAAATCCTCTTTTGAAATAAGGAATATCTTGAAGGGCATCCCGAGCTTGGTCGCAACAAACTGAAGAGCGTCGCGCGCTTCAATATTTTCAGGATCGGCAATGCCAATTTCAAGAATCCCATTTACAACGCCAAGAGGCACGAAATTATAATAAGAAACGGAATCTTCGGGAATGTATTTCAAGATGTCAGAGGGAATTCCTTTTCCGTGCAGGTTGCGGATGGGGAGACTGTAATAAAGACCGCGTCCTCGCAAAATATCCTCTTTCTTCACCCCTATGTCCGCGAGTACGCTTTCAAGGGATTCTCCTTCTTCTATGCGACGCGATAATTCACTCTGTGTGTTTTTCTTTATGATCCCGTTGAGTACGAATGTATCGAGTATAGACATGAAGTAATTTATAAAGTTAAAAATTCATAAAGAAGATGCCGCGCGCTTTCGACTTTACGGACTTTTATAGCTTGCGCGCGGCGCGCGTGACTATCTATTTCCCTAATTTTATCTTCCATTCTGTCTGAGCGAACGGGTTATCGCGACCTTGGGGTTCTTTAGGAATTTTAACTGAAAAATCTCTTAGTTCGCGAAATGCTGGCATCTTGAAAATACCCGCGGATGCCAATACGGTGTTATTGAGGTCGCGCAGAATCTCAATCGTGTGAGCGAGATCAGACCCCTCTGCAATCGTCTGTTCCGCTATGTTTATGTTTGTGGTCGCGCCGTCTCTATTGAAGACAGCTCCTTGTTTGCCCACAAATACCCAATACCCTGTGGCGAGAACGGCAAGCGCAATAATCCCTATCTCTATATTCATTATTAGTGTCTTTGTTTGCGGTGTTTTCATATTATTGGTTAGAGAAGTCGCTGGCATCTTGATTAGCGAAGTGAGTATGTTTCAAATTCCAGTGTGTATTGATAGGGAACCGCTGTCAACCCCACTCTTGATACCTCTTTATCCTCTTGATGAGAAAAAGAGAGGGCGGTTATATTAATGAGGCCAAGACTTCTCTCTATATCATCAAAGAATAT
>CAYIHV010000073.1:0-2233 GCA_964363315.1 uncultured Candidatus Saccharibacteria bacterium | reverse complement strand
ATGCTGTCTTATAGGGCGCGCTAAATGAGAAATGCACTTTTGTCGCTACATATTTTCCTTTAGGTGTAGCAACGGAGAATCTCGATGCGGGAGTGGAAAGAGAAGAATAAATGGAAGTGACGGTTAACTCATTCTTCTTGATATTCTCTTCTGAATCAAGCGCCGGTTTCTCGCCCTTTTTTTCTACACGAATATCTTCTAAAAGGATGTTGTTTGAAATTCCTATATGGAACAAGTTATTTACAAAACGAATCTCATCTATAGTTTCCGGAAGAAAGGTGTCAAACTTCTCAAGATTTGCAGAATCAATCGTCATAATCTCGTTTTTTGTTTCTCCTATAAGTGTTTTTATTTCCCCCACTGAATCCGAAGCGCTATTAAGTACGGCCAAGGAAGCGCGTCTTCCTTCCACACTAGAATACGCTGGAAACACCTTCAGAAAAGAGAATCCGAGAGAAATAACAATCACCATAATGTATAAAATTGGTCTAATCATAAAAAATTAAGGGGTGCGTTGTCCCGCCACATCATTCTCTTTGCTGGAGGTGCTTATAGATCTGGTGGTTGTGGTTGTAAAAATCGTCGTTGTGGCGGGAAAAGACGCCTCATCCTTTACTGATTCACTTACGGATTTCTCATAGGAGAGAAACTTTGGGTTAAACACCATCTTGAAGTCAAACGAAACACTCCCGCTCTTTGTGAGTTCTATGTTTTCCACTGAAAAACTCACGAGGTCGTTGCTTGCGCGGAATACATCGGCCTGATAAGCAAGAGAGGCGTAGCTGGGAGACTCTCCACCGAGCGTCAATGTTAATACGCCTTTTTCATCTCTGAAACTAAAATCTCCATAAAAAATGCTCCCGAGGGTATTCTTTGAGAGAAAATCAAAGATTGGCGACACAATGATATGTTTGCTTAAAAGTGCGCGCGCAAGGTCGGCGCGGGTATTAAATACTTTTGCCTGACCGATTTCTGGAGAGCTACTAATCTCGCGTTGTATCTCATCTATCTCTGCCGTCTTCTTTTGTATGTCCCTCAAGAGGATGTCTTCGTAGAAATAAAGCCCAGTATACGCGCCAACGCTCGCCAAAAACAAAAATCCCGCGAGGAGACCGAGGACACTGCGCGGACGCTGACGTGCAATAAACACATCATCCTCAATAAGAGGTTTCTTGGGAATAAATGATATTTGGGAAGAGTCTCCGTTCATAAAGATGTATCGTCTTTAATTATACCGCATTAAATTTGTAAAGTCATTACAAGTAAGTGAACTTATCCACACGAGAGAACACTTGCGCGATCTATTCATCCAGCCCCTTCATCGCCACACCAAGAGCGACGGAGAAATCCTGACCTATTTCTTTGAGGGTCGCCGACAAAAATGCCGGAGTGTCTACGCGCGCAAACGGATTGCCAAATAAAACTTCTTTGTTTTTAAAACCTTGTGATACAAGTTTACCTAATCCTTTGAGACGCGATCCTCCCCCAACAAGAATAACCTTGGATATTTTGATGTTGTGTTTACTTTCATAATTACTGATAAAACGCATTGCCTCATTCATAATATTAGAGGTTATGAGATCCGCCACGGTAGCAATGTCACGCCCTTCCTCTTCCCCCTCCATCCCCACGCGACATTTCATCTGTTCTGCTTTATTAAAAGAAATGCCGAGCGATTTTGATAGCGCAAAAGTAATGTCTTGCCCTCCCATCGAAACAACATGGGATCCTCTCACTGTCCCTTCATCAACGACAATCAATTTGGTTGACGCAACACCAATGTCTATTATCATAAGAGGATCAGGATCGCTCCCCACGACAGAACGAAGAGTGGCAAATATCTCAATTTCAAAATGAGAAGGAGCGCTTGCGAGATTTATCTCCTTCTTAATGATTTCGTATTTCTTTATAACCTCCTTATGAATAGCAACAAGGATAACTTCAATTTTACCAATGTATGGTGTTTGAATATTGGTAACCGTATTCGGAACAATGTCCCCTTTTCTCTTTGGAATAATCAGCCAGTCTAACAAGACCTCGTTAAGCGGGACAGGGATGTATTTCCGCGCCTCAAGCGGAATCATTGTATCAAGCTGTTTCTTCCCCACATCAGGAAATTCTACAACAGAGAGGAGACTTGAATTAAAAGGTATTGCAAATGACACATGGTGGATAGATATCCCCATTTCACGCAAAAGATCGCGGAGCGCTTCCGCAATTCTCTCGGGGGGCA
>CAYIHV010000072.1:0-3675 GCA_964363315.1 uncultured Candidatus Saccharibacteria bacterium | reverse complement strand
TATGCCGACTGCGTAATCATGATAATGCCAGCCGTTAGCATTTTCGGTCATAGTTCCTGTGTATTTGAGTGTCCCAGCTCCGTCATAGATAGTTAGAGTACAATCAGCGGTCGAAGCGGTATAATCATCTTCATAAAGAAATTCGCCGATGCGAATTGTGTCTCCTAGTGAAACTTTTTGATATTCGATAGCTTGGGCTCCGAAAAAAGGTATAAAAAAAACAAGAAAAAATAAAAAAATTTTATGAGAATAGTTTTCTGCCTTATTCATTTAGTTGTTTTTAATTATATCGGAAAAAATCTTTAATGTACACCCCCACACCTGTTTTCGCATCGCTTTTTAATTTTGCTGACCAAATAGTTAAAAAATAGTTTTGAAAAGGAAAATATTGATTTTTGTAATATATTTATTGAAAAAGCAAAATAATGCAAAAACAGATGTGGGGGTAGAGGTTGGTTATCCACAAAAATACCTATTTTATGTCCCTTGTCGTGTTAAAATATTTAGTATAAAATGAAAAGTTTTCACTTTGCACCCAATAGGGTTTCTTTCAAGTTGACTGAAACAAATAAGTCAACGCAAAAAGAAATAGGAAGTTTTTATTTTGCATCCCATAGGGATTCTTTCAGACTGATTACAAAAAATGGATCAACGCAAAAAGAAATTTCAAGCACAACTGTCACAACTCAAATTACAGAACCTACAAAAGAAGAATCTGCGAATAATATAAAAGATTCCAATAAACGAAATTTTTTAAAAATTTTAGGAATGACGGGAGCGGGATTTATTGCAACATCCCTTTTTCCTAAAAAAGCTGAAGCTTTAATTTTAGGTGGTACTCCAACTTCAAGTGTAGTCGGTGTTAAAAATGCTGCCAATGCCAGAATAAATCCTGCCACCCAAGAAACAGCCGCAACACTACTTAAAACTTCGGATTTGACTTTTGATGCTGGGTCCGTGCACGTCAAGGTAACATCGCTACCCCCTAACAGTTTTAGCGATTCAGGAGGTGTGGCAAAGAGTGGTCTAGTAGATGCTGATAGACATGTACAGGTCGATGTACTAAGTTCTACACTTCCAGTTTCGGCTTCTACAGAGACAACGTTACAAACAATTTCCTTTGGTGGTACCAAATACGCTCTTCGTCTTGCGACAGTCGGTTCTGTCGATTATGTGGGAGAAGCATCTATCGGTTCGGCAACTTCATCAGCAGTGTGGCGTGTAAAAAAGGTTGACAGTACTACTGGGATAAGTATCACGTGGGCTGGTACAGGAATTTTTAATCAAACTTGGGATAATTATGCATCACTAACTTACACATAAAATAAAATATCTAAGTTATCCACATTAAAAGTTTTAAGTTATGGATTATATATTATATACTTAAAGCCATAAGCACAAATTTTAAATTACGAATTATAATTTGTACCTAAAATAATATGACAGACGACATGGACAAAGTAGTAAAATGTAAAAAATGCGGACAATATTTTATGCACACAAAAAAAGCTATTAAATGTCCATTTTGTTATACTGAATATCGCGAAGAGGAAAAAGTTAACCCTCCCAACTTACACATAGATGATGAGGATAAAGATAAAAAATTGACTACGAAAAAGAAGAAAATAGTTTTTTAAAATTTTAAAAAATAATTAAAAAAATTAATAATTAATTAAAATAAACATATGGCAGCAGTAAATTCCGCAGATTATAGTATCGCAACAAACGGAGATATCCGTTATACCGGTACCACGACCAATAACACGGTTATTGAATTTCACCGTTGGCTCGGGGATTTGATGGACGACGCGCTTGCTGTAGGCAATGACCTCTTGGACATCACGGATGCCACCGCTTCAGAGCGTTCAACCGACAACATCATCACGCTTAAAGCGCCCTATAATATTGACGATACTGTCGCTCAACACCTTTACGACGGTTCTATCATCCAAGGTTCAGGCGTAACAGAAGTTATTTACGAAGGCCTATTAGTCTTTGCAAATGCGGGTACTCCGCTTCAGATTCTTCAGAACGGCAAGCCGGCATATCCAAACTTCTGGGGTACAGGCATCAATGCTGATTCTACAAACGGTATTAGTCACAGGTTTATGCTCAAGGTCAAAACTGCTGGAGCCGACATAGACGGCAGACGTCTTGTTGGTCAAACAAGAGCGGTTGGGTTTACCTATAGTGAGTTCAAGATTAATGGAACAGCAAGAGGTAACAACGTTCTTGCATTGACATACGCAACCGACCTCAACAATGCAACAGCCGAAGCGACTATTCGTAGCTGGATTACCATTACAAACACGGAAGGATATCGGCTTTTGGATGTAAACAACGATACTGTAAGTGAGAATTATTATTCGGAATGGAATAGAGACACACTCACAATCAACCAATTCTATGAAAGACACAAGTGGCTTCATCGTGAATCCACGATAGAATCTTCATATACTGGCACCGGCTCCGATTTCCAATTAGCAAATGCGACTATTATAGGGCAGGCCCAATCATTTGCTAACGGAGTAAATGCTCAATACCTCACTCGTGTGCGGGTGAAAATGAAGAAGACCGGTTCGCCGACTGGAAACATCACCGCGAAACTTTACAATCATCTTGGAACTTTCGGTTCTTCGTCTACTCCTGGTGTAACTCTTCACGCAACATCAGAAACTTCTGATGCGGCGACTCTCACGACGGCGTATTTGGAATATGAACTTTCGTTCGGGGTAGTGGGAGGTACAGCACATTTTGAAATGTTAGCTTCTACGAATTATGTTATCGCGTTTGAACACGCTGTTATTGACGCTTCAAACTATGTGCAGATAGAAGGGGTAGTTGTGTCTGGACACGCAGGTAACCGCTCCCAATTAGTGGGCGTGACATGGACACCGACTGCGACTGATGACTTGTACTTCAAAGTGTATGCGTCTCCTAAGCAGTATAATATTCGTGGTGAGATATTCCGCGGTGTTACCCACGAAATCGTAGCCGATACATTAGTCGGGACGTTCAGCACAGTCGAAGCGATCTCTTGGTCAGGCGGCACAGGACAACTCTTGGCGCAGGTCTTCCCAGACACAACAGTAACCGCATTAAGCGTCAATGGGAGCTTGCAATTTGCCCGCGCCGCAGGCAGCTTCCTCACGGATGGCTTTCGATCTGGTATGACCATCGTTTCAACCAACTTCACGAACGGTGGCAACAATACGACGAAAGTCATTTCCTCTGTGGCGGCAACGATGATTACAGTGACAGATACCACCGGGCTTGTCACGGAAGGGGCGGGAGTGGATGAACGGATCAGGGCTGGGCACATCTGGATGCAGCTGCTCACTGGTGTTGCCCCAACAGACAACCAACAAATCACCGGAGGTACATCGGCCGCAACGGCGCTGGTGAATGTCACCGTCACTGAAAGAACACTTTCACAGCCACCAGCTGGTGCTTCAACCGGCTCGGCTATCATCGGTTCTTACGGCTTAGGTATTGAGCTCACTGACCTTTCCGCTTCGGATAAACTAACCGACCTTTCCGGCGCTCTCCGAGTACCGCCAAACAATGTAACTTTTACTGTTTCGGGACTTTCGGCTGGCACAACTTTGGCCACTACGGCTACCTCCGGAACGGGCACTGTAGCCACCATTACTTTCGCTACGCAAACCACTGTTA
>CAYIHV010000071.1:0-3764 GCA_964363315.1 uncultured Candidatus Saccharibacteria bacterium | reverse complement strand
AGTTTCCCGCCTGCCATCGCCTGACTGCCCAAATGTGGGGCAATGTTCCTGTGGCGGGCAGGTCAGTTTTTATCTTGAAATTTTCCCCTATCCCCAAGCTTTCCACCTTTATCTCCCCAAGCGCAGTTTCCCCTCCGTTTTTTCCTATGGTAGTATGGAAATTATGGCAGATAAACCATTTAAGTCACGAAATCCGCGCATTCCTCCGCAGAACATAGACACGGAAAAAGCTCTTCTGGGGTCGCTTATGGTGCGTCCCGAGGGAATGTATGAGATATTTGATGTGGTAAGCCGCGACTCTTTCTATGTTGATAAACATCGGCTATTGTTTGACGCAATGATAGAGCTTCACACTCGGCACGAACCCATTGATTTTCTTTCATTGTCTTCTCGCCTCAAAGAACTTGGCAGATTTGAAAGCACGGGAGGTGGAAGCTATCTCACGGAGCTTGTTGACCTTGTTCCCTCTTCAACCAATGCAAAACACTATGCCGAGATTGTGCAAAAAAAACATGTTCTTCGCACCCTCATTGATGCCGCCGAACACATTTCCGAGCTTGGGTATAATGAAATAGATGAAATAGACACCGTTCTTGATGAAGCGGAGAAAAAGATATATTCAATCACGCAATCAAGTGTTACTAAAAAGTTTGTAAGCATTAAAGAAACACTGGATGAAGCGTGGGAGCGCCTTGATAGTATTCATAAAGGAGGTGGACAGCTTCGCGGTGTTCCTACGGGATTTACCGAGCTTGATACGATGCTTTCGGGTTTTCAGAAATCCGACCTCATCATTCTCGCGGCGCGACCAAGTATGGGAAAGACAACGCTTGCCCTTGATATCGCGCGCCAAACAGCGATAAAATACAATGTCCCCGTCGGTATCTTTTCTCTTGAAATGAATACTCAACAGCTCATTGACCGTATGCTTGCCGCCGAAGCGCGCGTCAATGCATGGCGGCTCCGTACCGGAAAACTCACGCTCGATTCGGAATTTGACCAGATCAGAGCGGCTCTTGAACGACTCTCCAAAGCACCCATTTTCATTGACGATCAGGCGGGGACATCCATTATGAAAATGAGGAGCGCGGCGCGCAAACTCAAGAGCGAACACGGTCTCGGGCTCATCATCGTTGACTACTTGCAGTTAATGACAACGAACAAGCAATATGACTCAATGGTCAATCAGGTAACCGAAATCTCCCGCTCGCTCAAGGGGCTTGCCAAAGAGCTCGATGTGCCGGTCATTGCCCTCTCGCAACTTTCTCGCGCCGTGGAAAGCCGTGGGGGCAAGCCAAAACTCTCCGATCTCCGCGATTCGGGTTCTATTGAGCAAGACGCGGATGTCGTTATGTTCATCCACCGCGAGGACAAGCAAGATCGCAATGCGGAAAAAACCAATATAGCGGAAATCCTCATTGAAAAACACCGCAATGGCCCCGTCGGTTCCGTCCAGCTCTATTTTGACGAGGAAAAATCAACATTCATTTCTATTGATAAGAAACACGGATACAGCAACCAAAATCAGAGCGCGCGAGGAAATGTAGATGATTTCTAATTTCTACTTTCTATTTACTATTTTCTACTTCTTTATGCCCCACATTGATAACCTCACCAATCTCTTCATGAAATTTCCCGGTATAGGGACAAGACAAGCAAAACGCTTTGTGTATTTTCTCCTTGCTCAAAACCCGCATTTTGTGGAACAGCTTGCATACGAGATATCTCTTCTTCAAAAGTCAATTACGAGGTGCGAATTATGTTTTCGTTTTTATTCAATTAAAATGGATAAGGAAAATAATATCTGCGATATTTGCATAAACAATACCGACAATATGACTCTCCTTGTTGTTGAGAAAGATACCGATTTTGAAAGTGTGAAGCGAAGCGGAAATTATGCGGGAAAATACTTTATCCTTGGGGGAACTATTCCTGTCTTGACCATTGACCCTGCATCAAAAATCCGCATCAATGAACTCGTCACCCGTATCAGAAAAGGCGGGGTTCTAGGGCTCAAAGAGGTCATTCTTGCCCTCTCCTCAAATCCTGAAAGTGATTTTACTCGCGAATATATTATAAAAATACTTACTCCCGTCGCAAATGAGATTGGCATTATCATCACCTCCCTCGGTCGCGGACTCTCCACGGGAACCGAGCTTGAGTATTCCGACAGAGACACCCTGCACCACGCGCTCAAAAATAGGGGATAGAATATGAAAAAACTAGAAGATTTGTTTATTTGATTGGATATATTGCGGAATACTCCATGTATGGTTGATAATTATTTGAGAATCGTATTGGTATTTCTTCTACATTTGCGATATTCTTTCCTCTTAATGTTACCTTTAGCAAAAGGCCGTGGCGAGTATCTTCTGAAAAGTTTTGATCGAATACAAGGTTGCCAAGACTATATGCAATGACTCCACCATGATACTTTTCGACTTCTTGCACCACATGAGGATGATGCCCTATGACCAATGTTGCCCCGGCATCAATAAGGTTATGGGCTATAGCTTCTTGACTTGCCAAATGTGTCGTTTCATATTCATTTCCCCAATGGAGCAGAACAGCCACAATGTCCGCCCCTTGCTCGCGCGCTTTGGAAATATTTTCAGTGAGTACCGACTCATTGAGATGAGCTATGGCAGGCATTGAATCTTTTCTTGTAAACCACGATGGCGCAATGGGGGTAGAAGAAAAGAGCGCTATCGTTATATCGTTAACATTTATAAGAAGCGGTGCATTGGCCATTAACATATTTTCCCCAGCCCCAACCACACCAATACCCATATTGCGCAGAATTCTAATGGTGTCAGTAAGCGCTTCTGAACCATAATCACCAGCATGATTATTTGCAAGAGAAACTACATCAATACCCGCAAAAGCAAGCCCAAAAGCGGCGCGTGGATCTGCGCGAAACGAGTAGATGCTTCCGACATCCCTGCCTTTTAACGAAATGGGGCTTTCAAGGTTCACTATGGCAATATCTGCGCCGGCAATCACATCTCTGATTTGATAGAATGGATAATTAAAATCATGGTGTTTGCGCATTACATCGTCTATTCCACGAGAGAGCATTACATCTCCTCCAAAGAGAATTGTTGTTTCTTTCGGAATTACAACTGTTTTAGGTATTACATTTATTGCTTGAGCAAGCTCGGGCTTAATAAAAGTGATATGACTCGATGTATTCAATATCCCCCATACCAAGAAGCTAAAAATCACCAGGGTTCCTGTTACCACGAGGATGTGTTTCATTTATTATATTTTACCATCTACTTCAAAATAGAATCAAGAGAACCGGCATTATGCCGGTTCCCTTGATTCTATTTAATTGCGTCAATCCTTACTTTCATAAAGGGCTGACGATGCCCGTTTTTTTTGAAATAACGGCTCTTTTGGCGGTAGCGAATGACTGTAACCTTTTTACCCCTGCCTTCCCCTTCAAGTACCGCTTCTACTGTAGCACCAGAAACCGTAGGCGCTCCAACAAGAGTCTTTGAACCATTGTTAACGAGAAGTACATGGTCAAAAATAACCTTGTCGCCAACCTTCATCTCTCCGGGGAGTTTTTCAATAACGAGTGTCTCGCCGGGGGCAACCTTGTATTGCTTTCCCCCTGTTTGTATTACTGCAAAATTCATAATATTGGTATTCTACACGAAAGAGAAGAAAAAGCAACCCTCAACCAACGCCCCAACCTTTATACCCCCTCATCACGAAGCTCTTTGAAAAGTCTTTCTCCTTTACTCGAAAGCTTTCCT
>CAYIHV010000070.1:0-3852 GCA_964363315.1 uncultured Candidatus Saccharibacteria bacterium | reverse complement strand
TTTGTGGCACCCAACGCTGTTGACCTTGAGGAATTTAATTCGGCGTGGGGAAGGGGGAATACCACATCTCCATTACCAAAGGGGCGCATTGCTGTGTATGTTGGGCATCTATACAAATGGAAGGGCGTGAGTGTTGCGGTTGCTGCGGCGCGTCAGTCAACAATAAAAGATTTAAACTTTGTTTTTATTGGTGGTACCGACCGCGATATTGCACAATATAGAGAAAAAACAGAAGATCTCAATAATGTTCTTTTCCTTGGTCGTTGTTTACACCGGGATATTCCTATGTTCATCAAATCTGCCGACGTACTTCTGCTTCCTAATATCCCAAGCACACAAGAATCTACCTTTTATACGTCGCCCATCAAGATGTTCGAGTATATGGCATCGGGCGTGCCGATCGTTGCATCTGACCTGCCTTCGATTAGAGAAATACTAAACGATCGGAATGCTGTCCTAGTGAAAGCAGGGGACGCAAGCGATCTTTTGCGCGGCATTACACAAGCACTCAACGATGAAAAGAACAAATTCGGGATGCAAGCAAAAAAGGACGTACAGCAGTATACGTGGCTGGCACGCGCTCAAAACATTTTGAAATTTATCAAACAGTCATGAAAAAAGTTGTTATCTTGCGACACGACGGAGGAGAGATGGGCAATCAGCTCTGGAATTATGCGAGCATCTACGCGTACTGTCTTGAGAGAGGGTATACGTGTGAGAACTGGTCATTCTTTGAGTATGGACGGTATTTTAAAGAGAACCCTAATAATTCTTTTGTTCGGTGGATCTTTTTTGCCCCCTTCTCTTCGCACACAAAACGCCGATCTTCCTTGCGAACAAAAATTTATCGCTTACTCCACAAAATGCTTGTTGTAACTCTTATTGAGATTTTGTTTTCAAGACGAGTTGTTTATTCACGAGTCTTTGGTGCGCTCTATTATCTGCCCCCAACAAAATTACCAGATGGGGTGCTTGCGGAGAATGAGCAGCACACAAAAACAACATTTTTTTCTTTCATCAATGGCGGTGTGTTTCGTAACCCCGTTGGCTTACAAAAATATCATACAGATATTGTGCGTGCGCTTGCGCCTTCACCGTTCGTTGAAGAGACACGTAATGCTTTTATAAAACCCCTAAGAGCGCACTATCAGAGGATAATAGGGGTACACATTCGTCAAGGGGATTACAAAACTTTTAAGGAAGGTAAATATCACATCTCACAAAAGCGCGTGAGTGCCATTTTGGGCCAGTATTGTAAGTTCATAAATACAGACCCGCAAAATGTTTGTTTTGTGGTCACTTCGGATGGACCCATCGACGAAACATTATTTACGAATTACCATATCGTCGTCAGTAAACACAGTGCCGGCGAAGACCTCTTTATACTCGCTTCGTGTGATACCATTATTGGTTCTGATAGTACGTTCGGAAACTTTGCTTCATATTTCGGTGATATTCCTCATATTATTATGAAGAATGAATCGATAGACTGGGGATATTACGCTGACAAAAAAGAATATTTCATCAATAAGTATTTTACGGTAATGTTCAACTAGGAGCCACCAAGGGAATATCGTTCGAAACGGATTCCGGTCATATTCAGAGAGAACACCACGGTTGTCCTCCATGATTCTGAAATCAAGCGCTTTATGACTTAGTTTGTTTAGTATCGGAATTCGCACATATATCCCGTCAGGGATATTGCGGAGAATTGGTTTGATGTAGCGTAATATACGGTAGAGCAGAGCGTACCATAGGTCGGCACGGGACACCAACTTTCGCATAATCTTTCGCGCCTCTTCAATATCCTCCGTAAATTTCTTTCTCCTTATGGTACTAAATGAAATGGACGGTGTTTTACGATAGGCGCCCAAAAGGGTATTCAGGTGGTAAAGACGAGCGTGTGGAAAAAATTTCGTCATCCATAGATTCATATCTATCGCGACAACATCTTCATTACATTGCGCGCTCGTCCTCTCCCACAGCGACTGCCGCCAAAACGTTGATTCTTGTTGAATGTTCCACGGTACGCCCACAAGGTGCTCGTAGCGATCCTTTCGTATCGGTGTCACGCGGATAATTTTTCCGTCACCGTCAATGATCGCCCCCATACCAGTTATCCACTCAATATGCGGAAATTTTATGAACACTTCTGCAACAGTAAAGAGGCTTTTGGGAAGAAAAACGTCTTTGGACAAGAGCCATGTCATAATCTCGCCACTCCCTTTCGAAAATCCATAATTACACGAATACGCATGGCTTGGTGGAGTAAAATTGAGCCGTTCGCAGTACGCAAGCTTGTCTTTATAGCGCTGTATGATCTCCCAGCTCTTATCAGAGGAGTTGTCATCAATAACAATATATTCAAGATTTGGGTATCCTTGGGAAAGCACGGACTCTATCGTCTCAGCAATATATTTTTCGCGATTCCAGCACTGAGTTACGATAGTAATCTTGGGGTAGCGCATAGTGGGCATCGTATTATTTTTTAAACCAAAAGAGGCCCGTACCGAATTTTTTTGCAAGATTATAGAAGTCGTCGAGATTCATACCATAAACATATTTTTCTTCTATAAGTTTGAGCGGAGAAAATATCTTGAGAATATGATCACGAGTAAAGGCGCGATGAGCGTTGAAATATACTTTGTTTTTACTATCGATAGGGACCGAAATATAGAGCGACCCACCGGGAGCAAGGACGCGCACGAGCTCCTTGGCCGCCTTTTCGGAACCAAACGGATCGAGGGGGTCGCCGTAACGCCCGAGGCCGATGTGTTCAATAACGCAGATCGAGCTCAAGGACGAGACCTCGTTGTCTTTGAATGGAAGATTTAGAATACTTCCTTTAATGAATGAAAGCTCAGGAAGAGTGACCTCAAGCGGGCGTATGTCCACCATGGTTGTTGGTACAAATTGAGAGATGGTACCAACAAGGTCGGCTTTTGATCCGACATCTACATGGTGGATGGGTTTATTTTCAAATAATTTTCGTGCACACCAAGTGTCTTGATAGAAGTAAACTGGGTCAATACCCGTGGTGCTTGTTTTATCAAAGAGGCGCGGATAGATGTCGCCCGTTTCGAGTGCAAAAGATGAATTTCGAGAAAGTTTTCGATATGAGCGCCAATCACGACAGAATCCCGCGAACTCTTTCATGGTCGCTAAGATCCCGTGCTTTCTTTTGAGTGTGCGTAAAAACATAACGAACCATTTGAATGCTGGTATTTGCTTGAGAGTCGTGCGGAGGTTCATATAATATACGATGAAGCCCTCTTTTTAATAGGGGTTCCCTGAGAATTAAAGTCAATATACCACTCTTTTATATTATATGTAAACGAAAGATGTTTTTAAAATATACATAAAATCGAACGAAATGTTGCATTAGAAACAGAAATGATATATATATTTAGATTATATTTATGCCACGCCCCATTACAAACCTGGTTCTCGGTTCTGAAGGCTTCATAGGGAAACCTTTCTGTTTTTTTTTGGAGTCTCTCGGAGAGAAAGTGGTTCATTTTGATATTAAACGCGGGTCGCAAGAAGATTTACGAATTGTTAAGTTGCCCCTCGGGGGAATTGACAGGGTATACTTTCTTGCATGGGAGGTTGGAGGGGCAAAGTATCTCTTTAAAGAGGGATCACTCTTAGGGCAGCTTGACTGGAATTTGAAACTTCTCATGAATACGTTCCCCCAACTTGAAAAATCAGGCATACCATTCTTTTTCCTCTCAAGTCAGTATGCTGAGGAATATGGAACACCGTATGGTACCACAAAGCGTCTAGGTGAAATCTGGACACGACTTCTTACAAATGGTTTTTATTCAAGGCAGTGGAATGTGTATGGAGGTA
>CAYIHV010000069.1:0-3902 GCA_964363315.1 uncultured Candidatus Saccharibacteria bacterium | reverse complement strand
TGTTTTGTGTTCGCTTAAAACACTATTAATTCTCTTTTCTCTTCGGTTTTATTCCATTCAAAACGAGTAATTCCTCAAACTCATCGCGCTCGTCGGCAATGACATAGGTGAGCTCATACTGGCGAAGAAACCCTTTGACCGCCGAAAACGACTCGCCTTTTTCTTTGCGGATTTCCACTGAGATAGAAACAAACTTGTCGCCCTCAAATTCAAAACTCAAAAAAGTATGCGCCGCGCCCACATACCCGGAAAACGGCTCGACGACAAAATAGACATTTTTTATCTTCTCAAGGTCGAATGTCGCATCATAGTAGCTCGGCGTATAGTCGTGCGTACTTGTGTACGAGAAATTGCGGATATTGTGCACGGAAACCTGATTGCCATTTATCTCAGCATACGGAAGCACCGCCTGATCAAGTGCCCAGTCGCGGTCATTTGACGGGCGAACAATAACAACAAGAACGGTGTAGGCGACAGCTATGAGTACAATAAGTGCAAAAAAGTATTTTCCCAAACAGTTTAATGTATTTCATGACAAATAGTGTAACATAAAAAAGCTCCGCCCTTTTATAAGATTACCTCCGTCCAATTATCCTTATTGACAACTTTCAATTCCACGCCATTAAATCTTTTCTTGAAAGCATATACGAGGCTATCTTTTACGCTACCTTCAGACCACTTGCATTCTATCCCTAAAGTATAATCATTCTTCTTTTCTATTATATCTATCTCTTTGCCTTCGTAGGTTCTCCAAAAACACATATCTATATGTTCATTGTTATGCCTATGCTTTTTTAGTCTTTCAATAAATACAAAACTCTCCCAAAGCTCGCCGATGTCACCCCTAACATCTACCGATGCAAAATTACTAATAATGGCATTCCTAATACCCAAATCCACAAAATAATATCTTCTATTTTTTGTTATTTCATTCCTCTCGTTAAAAGTGCCTACGCTTTGTGATGATGCTATGATAAAAGATTTTTCGAGCACCTGTATATAATTCTCGACAGTGGTGCGCGCAAGTTTTACTTTTGTCGCTATTTCGTTTATTGACACATCGTGCCCTATTTGCAATGCAAGCAACTTCAAAATATTTCTTATGCCATCATGATTTCTTATTCCATCAAATTCCAAGATGTCTTTATACAGATATGCTTCGGCAATACTCCTTATAAGAGTTTCTTTTTTGTTTAAAGTTTCCTCGTTGCACACTGCTGGGTAACTGCCGTACACGAGAACATTAACCATATAAGAAAGCGAGTACACTCTTCCATGTGTTACATCTATCTCGCCCATATCCAACGGATACAGATTTAAATAGTCTGCCCTGCCCGTAAGCGGTTCCTTCGTACTGTGCAATAATCCAAAAGCAGACGATCCGGTGACCACAAAAATTTTATCTTTAAAAGTATCCGCCAGAAATTTCAAACACCTCCCTGTGTCCGGAATATATTGCGCTTCGTCTATTATTACTAATTTTGCACCACCAATTATTGGAGCCACCCGACCAATGGTTCTGGACGCAAGCTCTGCAACAACAGTTCTGTCATCGCCTTGTAGCCATATCTTTTTGTCTTTATAATTATCAAAAAACTCTCTCAGCATCGTGGTTTTACCCGATTGGCGAGGACCGTAGATAACCAAGATTCTCCCTGCTTTTATATGGCTTTCTATATTTTTGAGCTGTTTTCTTATGAATTTCATAGGAAAATGATAACATATCGACAATATTAGTACAAATACTGCTAGCATACTCGCAGTATTTGTACTAAAAAGCTCCGCCATTAGTAAAACTAAGGGCGGAGCTTTTTTGTAGAAAAACTTATTTATCCCCTCGGCATTAATGTTATACTTTGATTGTTAAGTACTCCGTTTGCTGATTCGCATGTAATAGTATATGTGGTTGTTTGAGAAATCTGCCCAACAGATTTCGTTCCAGAAGTCGAGATTCTATCAGTCCACAAACCATTAGAAGGAGAAGAAGAAGCCACGCACGAATAAGCATCGGAAGACCAAAAAAGAGTGATGTTTTGGCCAAAAGCGGGCGCTGATGCAGACGCCGAGAAAACGATCGTCGGGATAGTAGCTATGCTAGCTGTTGAACCAGTCGTGGGAGTTATCGTAGTCGTTGTCTGAGTGGGCACATTTGCGACTGTGACCGTGGCACCTTGACTTGTAGTTAAATTAGATATAGTAGACTTGCCAAAAGTTGCATAGTTCCATTCACTAGGATAATTCTCAGCAATATAATTTATCGCATTTAATTGATACGGTGCGGGGACTTCACCTTTTTTTGCCAAAATAAGATAAGCCATCCTAAAATTCTTTTGAGAATTTTGATACGATGGATTCCTTTCGCCATATTTTGCAATAATATCTTTAATTGAAACTTTCTTAAAATTACCAACAATCGTACGGGAATTCTTGTCTGCCGGATCTTTCGGAACCACCACTTCTAGATCTGGCACCTCAGAAGATGATATGAGCCCCATAAGATACAGTGACAATTTAGAAAATCCTCTTTTTGCAAAATACATGCTATCTGGAATGCTTAGTGTCCCATCTTTATTATCTTTCCACACAAATCCTCCATTCGTATCAACCCATTCTTCGCCATCTCTCATAAAACTGGTCCTAGCCCATCTCCCATAGTGCGCCGTGCCCTCTGATTCTTCAAAACCAAAGCCCCCTCCAACATACATAAGCCATTGGTGGCTTAACTCATGGTTAATGGTATTAAATTTCAATTTAATTAATTTCTCTGAAGAATTAAGCTGGTCCATTGTAAATGTTGTGTTGAAAAAATTAACGCCCAATAATTTTTTGCTACCAAAAGCAGATGAAAGATCTGATTGCCCGCCTCCAACCCCCATGACATTATTTCTAACCATATAATGCAAGTGCGGTTTGGATGAATCAACGAATGTTGTAAAAATATTTAAGAAGTCATAATCATCTTTGTTTGGATATAAAGAATAAAATTTTCGAGATACCGCTTCAACATCAACGATATTACCAGATGTCACCAGTGTTCCATCATCTTGTATTACAAAAACATCAGAGCCAAATTGTTGTCCTTGGGACCAAGCAGAGAGTGCGGGAACACTTGTAGTTGTGTTTGTTGCAGGGGATATTGTATTTATCGTGAAGTAGTTATCACTCGAATCATGCACTCCAAGCACATTGTCCGCCGGGTTTGTATAAGTGTCGAGAAGAATCTTATACTTACCGGCAGTGATCATGCGTGAGATATTCGAACACTGGTAGTTATTGGTAACAGTTGTGACAAAAGACCCATGAGAGACCGGTGCAGACCCCAACAAACAAGTCGCTCCGTCTGCGGAGTTGAGGTACACATATACATTCCCTGACATATTTGATGATTTCCATGTCGTCCTTACATTGTCTTGCACTTTACAGCCATCGCAATAGGTGGGAATTTGCTCTCCCCCATTTGGATAGACAACAATGATCGACGGCGTTGTCGGTTGAGTCGCCACTATCGCACACGACTGACCTGTCGTTGGACTAAAACCAACAGTTGAAGTACATCCGATAGGCAGGGTTGAGAAAACTTGGGATGTCGGTAGATAACAACGCTTTCCTGTCAGTGGGCTGAAACCGCTCGTTGAAGTACAGCCGGCAGGCAAAGATGTTGTTGTGCTTGTTGTTGTAGTTGTCGGTATCGTAGCAGGAATCGTTGCACCTCCCCCACACGATATCGCATTGATCTTTGCGCGCGTAAGCGGGCCGACATACCCCGTAGGAGAAAAACCGCTCGCAGATTGGAATTTCTTTACGGCACTTAAAGTAGCGAGACCGAAATATCCGGTAGGTCCGGATCTTAGATAGCCATTCATATTAAGAAAATCCTGCAGGTCTGAAACTTCGTTGTTCAC